>JBDGYW010000698.1:0-3940 GCA_039588935.1 Gemmatimonadota bacterium
CAGCAGTACCTGGATGATCAACCGCCCAATGGTGATCATGCCCTCTCTCTTTGGGAACTATATCGCTCACCGATAGTGCTCTTAATATTAGCGCGCGGTGGATCGAAGGCAAGGGGGGGGCACCTCCAGGACCACGCTGATTCGATTCGACTCGGAGCCCACTCGGCAACACTTCCATACGGAAAAGGGTTGACACTTGACACTATTCGGTTTTTTACTATTCTAAAATACCGAATAGTCCACGGGGAAGCTCATGTGCCGACCATCCGATCCCGAAGCCTTCCTTCCACTGTCTCCACATCACACAGAAATCCTCCTGTCTTTGGCCGAACGGGACCTGCACGGATACCGCATCATTCAGGATATCAGGGAGCGGACCAGCGGAGCCATAACGCTCGGTACCGGCGCGCTCTACGCGGCGATTAAGCGGCTGGTCGAGAACGGACTCGTCGAAGACGTAGGCGACCGTCCCAGTGAAGGGTCGGGTGGACCGCCACGCCGATACTACAAGGTTTCCGAGTTGGGCCGAAAGGTGGGAAGACTCGAGGCGCAGAGACTCAAACAGGTAGCCCGTGTGGCGGGACGGAGGTTCGGAACGGCCGCGAAGGCACCAGCCGCGGAGTGAGGATGAAGAGCTTCGACTTTTTCCTCGAGCGTGCTCACGCTTGCCTGGCGAAGATCGTGCTTCCAAGTGAGTTGTTTAGCGAGTACGGTCGACAAATCGAAGAGGCGTTCAAAGATCTCTTGTGCGAAGCGCGGGCAACTGGGCGATACCTACCTACTGTGCGAGCGTTCTTCCGCGAAGTTTTGGGGTTGGTTCGTTCTTCGCTCACGTACCACCGCGACGCTCGAGTGAACCGTCGCCAGCGACGGCCAACAAGAAGATTGTTTCGCACGCGTGGGGATGGTTTGATCGTTTCACTTGTTTCTGACGTTCGGTATTCCCTGAGATTGTTGCGCAAATCCCACGGCTTCACTGCCACGGTCGTGCTGACGCTGGCACTCGGCGTCGGCGCTACCACCGCCGTCTTCAGCGTGGTGAGCGCGCTGCTTCTCAATCCTCTGCCGTTTCCCGACGCCGATCACCTGGTCGTCCTGTGGCAGGGGCGGCACGGGAAGGGCATAGACAAGGACTGGCTGTCTCCAGTGCACTATCTGGCCGTTCGCGACGGCAGTGATGTCTTCGACGCCTTGACTCTGTGTGGCGGGGGGCGGGCCACCATGACGGGCCGCGGTGTTTCGACAGAGCTCGGGCACTTCTTTGTTTCTTCGTCGTTCTTCGAGATCTTCGGTGGCGCGCCGGTCTTGGGGCGGGTCTTTGACGAACGCGACGATTCGGGCGACACTCCGATCGTTGCCGTACTGACCCATAGCCTGTGGCAGTCGGCGTACGGTGCCGATCCGGATGTAGTGGGCCGGTCGATAACATTGAACGCTCGCGATTACGAGATCGTCGGCGTTCTGTCTCCGGAATTCGTGCTCGCCAACGAAAATTTCCCCACGGTTGGTGGGGCCCGGCATCTGGATGTCTTGTTGTCCCCGTTGTACTCGGAACAGGAGATGGCGGAGCAGGAAGGCAATGAGAACTGGAACGTGTTTGGGAGAGTGAAGCCCGGAGTGTCGATCGAACAGGTCCAGGCGAGTTTGGATCCCGTTGCCGACCACGTCACGGAGCTGTATGAGGAGCCGGGCACCGGCTTCTTCATTAGAGCGGTCCCAATGCTCGAAGAGGTCGTAGGGAAGGTTCAGCGGGGCCTCGTCGTACTGCTTGTGTCGGCGACGCTACTGCTGCTCATCGCGTGCTGCAATGTCGCCAACCTGTTGTTGTCCCGCTCGAACGAACGTCAGGCCGAACTGGGTATCCGGTTGGCAGTTGGCGCGGCTAGAGTGAGGCTCATTCGTCAGCTACTAACGGAGAGTGCCCTCCTGGCTTTGATCGGTGGTGGCCTCGGGGTGGTGCTGGCGGTAGGCGGAGTGGCATTCATGCGGCGAGTGGGAGAGTTGAGTCTGCCTCGGCTCGCCGAAATTTCCGTGAACGGCAACGTGCTCGCATTTGCTGCCGCCGTCACAATGTCGACGACAATCGTGTTTGGCCTTCTGCCGGCTTTCCGTCTGTCGGGAATCAATGTCGTTGACGTCGTCAAGAATGGGGGCCGCGGCAGCCTCGGCAGTGGTGTCGATTGGTCGCGGTTCAACCTGTCGAGCGGGTTGGTGGTTGCGGAAATTGCCCTGTCGTTGGTCCTTCTGATTGGAGCTGGGTTGCTCACCCGCAGCATGGTCGCACTGCAGCGAGTCGATCCTGGCTTCAACGCAGAACAGCTGTTGACCTTCAGGTATTCGCTGCGTGGCGCTGTTTATGACGATGCCTGGCGACGCACGGCCGTCGTGAACGAACTCGAGCAGCGGCTCAGCTCGCTGCCTGGAGTGGCCTCGGTGGGAGTCACCACCGTATTGCCGTTTTCCTCCGGCGTGTCATGGGGAGAGGTCAATGTGGAGGGGTATGTACCGCCGGCAGGTGAAGGCGAGATTCTCATTGCCGACAACAGGGTCGTTACTCCCGGGTACTTCCATACGATGGGCATTCCGTTGATGCGAGGCAGGGTCTTCGATCACCGCGACCGCAGTGACGGCCCGTATGTGACCGTCGTAGACCAACAATTCGCTGAACACGTCTTCGGTGAAAGCGATCCAATCGGACGCCGGATCGCGGGGGAGGGAAGGGAATGGGCGGAAATTGTCGGAGTCGTGCCGGCTGTACGAGACAAAGCGCTCAATGCCGAATCTCACATCACCGCCTACTATCCACATGCGCAGTACCGTGCGGGATGGGGCTACTTCGTGCTGAAGACGACAGTCGAGCCGGGTTCGTTGCTGGGTGCGGTCCGACAGGCCGTCGCCGAGGTGGACGATCGTATTCCGGTTGTGGACCCTCTATCGATGAGCCAAAGGGTCGCGGGTTCATTGGCGCCGCGTCGGTTCTCCATGCTAACGCTGCGCGCATTCAGCACCGTAGCGATGATTCTGGCGGCAGTCGGTATCTACGGCCTCATCTCCTACCGTGTTTGCCAAAGCACGCGAGAACTTGGCATGCGCATGGCCTTGGGAGCGCCTCGCGGGGCGATCGTCAGAATGGTACTTGCCCACTCCATGGTGTTGGCCGGCATCGGCTTGGTTTTGGGGTTGGTGGGAGCCGTTGGGGTTACGACGCTGATGCAGGCGATGTTGTTCGGGGTCAGCGCCATTGATGGTCTCACCTATGCGGCAGTGTCAGCCTTCCTGGTGGTAACGGTTCTTCTTGCCTGCGTCTTGCCGGCGAAGCGGGCTACCAACCTGGACCCGCTGGATGCGTTGCGAGTGAAGTGATTGGCTTGTTGGTGGGTGATCCTTCATACGAGAGGTCACCGGAATCGTGAGGGGGGGTAGGTCGGCAAGCCGACTGGGATACACAACGACCGGAAAAGCGCGTTTCACATCGCCGCTGTACGCGCCACGCCTGTCAGGTGAACGTCCATATTGGTGATATTCGCATCCACATCGCTGTCGCGGTGGGCCACATCGGCGTCGGCATCCTTCATCTTGGTGCCGTTACGGTTCACAAGCGCTTCGTTGACGTTCACATCAACCATGTTGAGGTTCACATCTGCTTCGTGAGCGTTCCCATCGAAGCGATGAACCTTAGCGGCGAACTGAGTTGGGATCGCTCGGCCCACCCAACACCCTCCGCAGCAAAGACTGCCTCGGCCCGTTTGCGGATTTTTCGAGCCAGCTCCGCAAAGAAATGCCACGTTACCTCTCGCGAATTGGTCGAGGCGCACCTGCTGCGCGTTGCTCTCTATGAAGAGCGGATGAACGCGGCGATCCGCGGGAGGGCCGAAACGACGGCCGCCCCGTGATGGGGGTCGGTGGCTCGTTCTGAGACCTCACCGTTTGAGCAGTTATC
>JBDGYW010000699.1:0-3940 GCA_039588935.1 Gemmatimonadota bacterium
AGCCAGCACTGCAGAGGCGAGCTCATGTGGCCGACGCTCCAACTCAAAGAGACCCTCGCACCAGGCGCGGCGCGGAAACCGAAAGACCCAACCATCGGCAGTGAGGTAGGCATCGAACTCCCACCCAGAGCCAAGGTACTCCAGCTTTCTGGAACCTACGGCCGGGAAGCAAGCACTCATGACTGCGCGCGCACCTTCCTCCGTCAGCAGCCGGTCGGCATCCCAGGGAGGAGATTTCACCGCCAGAGCATCGCCGGGCTCGGCCTCTGTCGCGGACTCACCTTCCAGCCCGCCCGGTCAACCTAATCCGGAGTGGCGTATCCCCATTCAGCATGACCCGGAATCGCACGAAGTACGGCACGTCCAGTTCGTCATCGGTTGCGGCCCACGCTCGCCCGATCTCTACCACCAGGGGCCGAAACCGAGTTGGCAGCTCGACGACGCCAATGGGCTCCCCGTCCGGAGCCAAGATGCGCGAGTGGACCGTCGATGAACCGGTCGAGCAACACGAAGTCCATTGTTCGCCAAGAGTACGGGTGAGTACACCTGGTAGCAAGGGAGATTGGAATGTCCAATATCCAACGATGACCGTCCAACATCGAACGGGCATCGCGTATGCGGCCCATGTTGCATCTCCCCCTCCTGCCACCTCCGCACATCTGCCGTCGTCTCGGAACCGCCGCTGCTACCCGGCGACCTCCATACTACCTTATACCATCGGGGCGTCCCCCCAGATATCTTAGCCGCAGCCTGAGACATATGGAGAGAGACCAATGAAGACGCTGATTCGTCTGTCTGTATTCGTTTGTTTACTGACCTGGCCTGCTTCGGCCGCGATCGCCCAGTCGTTCCCAGAGTCAGACCGGGATACCACCTACTACACGGTGAGCGGTGAGCGCCATGGTGTGAGCTTCTTCCGCCAACATCGTTTCGAGGGAGTGGAATACGAGGCCGGTGACGTGCTCACTTTCGATCGATACCACACTGTGGATGTGATGTATGAGTGGCTCGAAAGGTGGGCAGAGCAATATCCCGACCTCGTCGACCTCTACGAGGTCGCTAAGAGCTATGAAGGCCGTCCAATCATGCAGGTCACGCTCACGAACAAGGAGACGGGCGCCGCGGTGGACAAACCTGCCTCTTACTTCGAGGGCGGACGTCACAGCGGAGAAGTCACGAGCAGCGAGTCAGCGCTGTGGTTGATCCGACATCTGCTCGAGAGCTACGGACAGGATGCCGAGATCACCGAGTTCCTCGATACTCGGGCGATGTACGTGAGGCCCGAGAACAATCCCGATGGGTCCAACATGTACCTGCATAGTGCTCAGTCAAACCGTAGCACGGTGCGGCCGCATGATAACGACCGTGACGGGCTCCTGGACGAAGACTCCCCCAACGACCTGGACGGGGACGGAGTAATCCATCAAATCCGCTACCGACCACGCCCGGGGACGGACGATGAAGCGAACTACATCGCGGACGATCGCGATCCGTCGGGCCGGCTAATGCGGCGTGTACGGGGAGAGGAAGAGGGCGAATGGCTCGTCATTTCCGAGGGTCTCGATGACGACGGGGATGGACGGTACAACGAGGACGGAATCGGCGGTCTGGACCTGCACCGTAACTATCCGGAAAACTGGCGGCCCGACACCGGTGGCGACAAAACCCGCCGCGGATTCACACAGGGCGGTGCAGGCGCATACCCGCTGAGCGAAATCGAGACGCGGGCGACTGTTCTGTTCCTGCTCGCAAACCCCAACGTTTCCGTAGTCAACTCGATGGACACGAGGGTGCCGATGCACTTGCGCCCTCCATCGACCTCCAGAAGCTCGGAACGGATGTATCCGGAAGACCTGGCGTACTACACCAAGTTCGATACCCTTGGCATGAACATCACCGGCTATCCCTGGGCAGGGGATGTGTACTACACCTACAGGATGCGCGTTCCGGTCAACCCGTTCACAGGCGATTCGGCGAGTCCCGGACCGTTGTTTGGACACAGTCCTGACTTCGGATACTGGTACTACGGCGCGATTTGGTACGGCGACGAGTTGTGGAACGGTGGTGCCATGGAGGACTACAACAACGATGGTCTCCGAGACCAGGTGGATGCGCTGACCTGGGACGACCAGGGCAACGGCGGGAACGGGTTCCGCGAATGGGAACCGCTTCATCACCCGGTATTGGGTGACGTCGAGATTGGCGGATTCCACCCCAAGTTCTTTTCGCAGAATGGACCTGCTCACGTTCTGGAGGAAGGAATCAGCAGGCAGGCACTATTCAACTTCGAGATGTCCAAACAGCTGCCGCTAATCGACGACGTCGACACGAGGATCCGTGTCCACCGGGGCGAAGACAGTACCACATACGAGGTCACGGTGAGTTGGACCAACAGCGGTGAACTTCCCACGGCGCTGCGCCAGGCACAGCTGGTGAAGATCGTTCAGGAAGACCGTGTGAGGCTCGAGTTTGCCGATTCGCTCACTGAAGGCGATACCCCGAGCCTCAGGATCGTGACTCCGTCGAGACGCAACAAGATCATCTCAGCAGGCTGGACGGAGCCCGGTGAACAAAAGTCTGTCACTTTCGAGGTGCGTACATACGGAGCATCAGGTGTTGAGGGGACCATACACGTGATGTCCACACGCGGTGGGTTGGTCAAGGTACCGTTACGACTCGGTGAGCCGTAGAAGGTTCGCATATAGCTGCGGAGGTGCAGAAACGGCGGCACTGCCTTTCTGCACCTCTGTGTCACACTCCGCCGCCTAGTCACACCCCTCAATCTCAGATTCGACCACAGCCCGCACCTGCGGCGCCAACCGACGCATCCAATCCTCGAAATACACCTGCTGTGCTCGCTGATCGGCAGTGAAGGGCGCCGGCGAATCAGCAACCTGCCCGTAGAGCCTCGTCAGGCGGCTCCTGAGTTCGTTCATCAGCGGCTCGAGTTCCTCGAGATTCCGGATGAGGTTGGTGTTGCGAGCTTCGTCACACTCCTCCATCTCATCGAGCTGTCTCCTCACCTGCAAAACGCTATCGGATGTTAGGAGGAAAGCACTGACCGTCTCGGCCAGGTCTGTGACGGCGCTGTGCCACTCGGCCCGGACTGAATCTGAGACGGTGATTCGCGGATCGTCTCTGACCTCGAGCCGCTGGCCGTATGCCTGGCCTGAAACCACCATACGTACCATGTAGTCGCCGGGCAACACCCACGGTCCCGACGGGCCTCTGTTGCCCATGTTGTTCGATAAAGGTGGACCGATGTTGGCGTAGTGGAGATCCCATGCCA
The DNA here is from genome assembly GCA_039588935.1 of Gemmatimonadota bacterium. Lineage (GTDB taxonomy): Bacteria > Gemmatimonadota > Gemmatimonadetes > Gemmatimonadales > GWC2-71-9 > JBDGYW01. The sequence continues at coordinate 3,290 of JBDGYW010000699.1, forward strand.
CACGATTCAGGCCAGTATTGGCTTCAGCTTCAATCTGCGCGACCTCCGAACCTGACGCATCGAGAATCGTGATGCTGACCTCCTCAGCCGAGCGGGCATCGCGCAGGTAGTAGTCGATCGTCGCGCCTTCGGGCGGGTTCTCGCCACGGAAGTACATGTCACCAGTGTGGCCACCGTCGCGGGTGTAGCGAATCATCTCGGCTGGTTCCGTGGTGAACAAGAATGCCTCTGACGTCACTACCTCAGGCGTGAGTTCTTGCAGCATGTTGATGTTGTCGAGGATCCAAATGCCGCGGCTGTGCGTGCCGATGACGAGATCGTTGTCCCTAGGGTGGATCACCAGATCGTTGAAGGCCATGGTCGGCATGTCGCCCTTCAATTCCACCCAGTGCGATCCGCCATCGTTTGAATAGAACAGGCCCAGTTCAGTGCCGAGGTACAGGACGCTGGGATTCCTCGTGTCTTCGCGAATGGTGCGCGCCACGCGATTTGTCGGCAGATCGCCTGTGAGTGAAACCCAACTCTGTCCGCGGTCGGCGGACTTGTACACGTAGTCCTTGAAGTCGTTGTTACGGTAGTTATTTGTGGTGAAGTAGACGGTATTGGCGTTGTACCGTGACGGCTCGATGTTTGATATCCATGTCGATCTCG
>JBDGYW010000700.1:0-3936 GCA_039588935.1 Gemmatimonadota bacterium
AACTGCACCAACCCATAAAACGCTCTCGCGTTGGTGATATCACCAGTGCCCGTCACAAGGACATTGGCATACTGCCCTCGCCCATCAGTGAGGGTTCCCGCTCCCTCGTGCTCCATTACCGTGATGTTGCCCAACGCCAAGGCAACCACTCCGGCAGCGTGCGAGGTGTAGGCGTATGACTCTAGCACCTGCAAGCTGCCAGTAGTGGACGCCGTTTGCTCACCGAGGAAACAGCCGACCAGACGACGACCGGCGGCAGAGCTCGTCTCCAACCCCGCCCAGAACCTCCCATCGGTCATACCGGATGGCACTGGGCCGAATCCCGCAGCGAACTCATCCCCCACCTGGAAGTCGGTAACGGGGTTGTTGGTCTGGACTCCAAGATTGTTCCCAACAACCACGTCGCCGGTAGTGGAGATAGCGCCATTCGAGAACGAACTGGCGTAAATGGCGGTCCCGGCTCCCGCCCACCCGTCCACAGCCACGATATTATCAAAGTGGGAGATCACTATATCAGCCGCCCCCACGATGTTCGCCCAACGGTTTGTGGCAAACCCCTGCACGATGACGTGGTTGGCGGTACTGCGGATCAGGGCGGTCCCCGCCGAGTTGACCCGTAAAAAGTCGGCGGTCCCCGTCCCACCCGCTTCTGCGCTCGTCAACTCCACGAAGTTGTGGGCAACGTGCAAGGTGGCTGTCACCCCCCTATAGGTGATGAAGCGCACAATACCTGAATACGCACCCGCGTTGTGCGAATTTACCCGGATCACGTTCTCCTTGATATGAATCTCACCGCCCAGGAGAGAGGCATCATCGAACACCAACACCCGGTCGTTGACATCGTAGATGTCCACATCCACGATATTGCCATACAAGTCCACTATTGCATTGCCATCAATGTCCCATAGCGTCTGCGTACGGATAGCGCCACCAACAACGTTGGTGTTGGACAGCAGAATTTTGTTATTGATGAACTCGATCTCACCACCGTTAACGTCGAACATCCTGGTGTTAATGTCACTTGCCGTTGACCAGACGAATAGACAGTTGCTAACCACCTGCCTTGCGGCAACCGTGGCGGGCACGTCCAATATCTCCTGGTTGGCCGTGGTCGGTGACAGAGAGAATTTCAAGTTGAAGATGTGCCCCTCATTGTCGGGGAAGGTGTATAACGGTCCGGTCGCCCCCGTGATGTTAGCTGCCTCTCTCGCCGCCAGCCCCATCAACTCCACATAATCGCTGCCGACGATCGTCTCGGCGTAGTCGCCAGGGCAGATCAACACGCAATATCTCTTATTAGCTGCGGCGTCCAGGATAGAGTCGATGGCATCCTGAATGACAGTGAAATCGCCGCCAGATTTTGCCACGACGACCACTCTCTCCCAGTTAACTTCACTCATCATACTCCAGGCAGCACCATCCCAGTAGTACAGTGCGTTCAACGTCGAGTCGTACCAGTACCAGGGTGCGCTCTCAGGGACAAACGCATTACGCTCGACCGTCGTCCCGACCCCGTGACGTAGATGTTCAGGGTTCATAAACTACACCAAGTAGGAGACACCTATTGAATATGTGATCGAGTCGGCATCATTGTGCGTCATCAAGATCCGCCAGGTCCTCGGTAGCGGCAGTTCCCACATCTCAAGGATTTCAGTGCCCGCGCCAGGAACAACGAGATCACCGGGTCGGATGAGATACACGTACATATCCACCCCCGTAACGTCCGTGATCGAAGCCGCCGCTGTACACAACGTCACGTAACTGCCCGACGATGGGTCTTTGGCCTGGATGGACAGATCCACATCTGGCGTAGCGGCAAAGGCGGTCACGTCCACCATAATCAACGCACCCTTGGCTCCCGGATTGGTCAGGTCCCCGCTGTTCGTCGTCGCCGTCCGCGCCCCACTCGCCAACGCCTCAAACTCACGGAGTCCATCGTCCACGACACACAACGCACCCACCGAATCGCTCAGTAGTCGTGCCACGTCCCCATCGGCCACTGCCGCACGGGTGACGACGTACACCGCTCCGAGCTTGACCGGCGCGTCAGTGCCCACCGGAGAGTCGTGGGCCACATCCCCCACCACGATCCTGCGTCCGCCACTGTCCACCTTCTCCCAGTGCATGTCGCCCGTCATATCGGGTTGGGTATTTGAAATAGGCATTTTAGCCTCCTTGAATATGCGTACTCAATCGCATCTCGATCTCCGCCACGACCGCCGACAGCGCCTCGTTGATGATGCTGGAGATAAACACCTCGGCGATGGCGTGCAAATGCTGTAACGGAATAATGTCGTAGCGAGTGATCCCCGTGTACCACGACGCCATTCTGATCGCCGATAACGTCCACTCGCCGTCCGGCGCAAAGGGAATATCCGTAACTCCAACACTTCCCGCCGGTGTCCCCTGCGTCACGTTGATACTCCCACTCCCATCTATCGACAACGTGTTGAAGATCCAGTTCCCCGCCGCTGGCAAGTAAGGTGTCATATCCAACGTGGTCGGAGCCGCCAATTCACGGTACGAGGCGTCGGCGATGTAGATCCCCGAAAGGATCTCGACGGTCAGACCCGAGTACGGCTGAACGCGCAACGGATAGAACTGCCACTGATGCAAGTTGCTGATCTCGTCCACCTGCCCGTGGCCGTGATCCGACCCGTGCAACTCCAACATCGCGGGCGGGTTCGTGCCCCCCGCCTGATACACGGTGAAATCGGCCCCGACGATGGCGAGTTTTCCGGGCCCGTAGGTGACGCGATCCTCCGCCACCCGCACCACCACACCGGGATAGACCCGATTCCTACCCAGGATCACGTCGCGGATCTCCCCCTCGCTGAAGTCCGGGCGCAACATCTTGACCTTGCAATGTCCAGCACTGTCCCCATCCCCGATGACTCGGGCGTAGTGAACGGGCACGGCGATCTCGAACTTGTTGAATAGTTCGCTGATCGCTAGATCCAACCTACTGTAATCTAATGGCATCGCTCAATCCGAATCAAAGTCGCTCCTGATCGCCGTGATCCCCACCGCGCCCAAGGCGAACAGATTCCCGGTCTTATCATCCCAGACCCTTCCCAACGAGATCTGCGGGTCGCGGTGCGAGATGAGAAACACGCGAGGATCTTGTGCTGTCGCTTGCTCTCCGGGGTCGGAGTGCCACGAGCGGCCCAAGTACATCACGCCGAACCCCGTTTCATCCAGCCAGCGATGGCAAAAGCAGGTACGCCAATAGCCAACAGGGGACCAGTAGTAGCTACCCGACCCCTCCTCCACCGTGCAATTATCCTTATAGACGAAGGTGTATTCGATGCCAGTGAGAGGGTCGGTCGTGATCCACAACCCAAAGAAGTTCAATCCGCTGTCTATTGGAGGAGCGCACATCATCCCCGGATACGCCCCCCACCCGATCGGCAGATCTATGTCGATAAAGGCCGGTTGGAAATTGAAATCATCCAACCCAATATTCCGTGCCAGCGACCGCTTGCGATCTACATCCACATCCTCGTGCTGACAGAATGAGGCCATGTAGATCGCATCATCATCCTCATTGTAACAACTAGCCAATGGTCCGTTGTACTCATCGTAGGGTGTCCTGCGTCCACCCAACGCCCCGTTTCCGATGGGACATGAAGCGGCACCTGGGCTGTCGGGGTGGGTGTAGGCGATCTTGTCGCCGTGCTCCGCCAACGCGGGAAGGATGATGCACTGGTTGGAACGCCCCACGTTGCCACCGTGATTGCACACACACTTGGCCGCTACGTAGATCCCGACCTCTCCACCCCTCTCGAACACGTAGAACTGACCGCACGGTAACGGGTTGCTCTTATTATAAAAGTTCCAGCAGTTGGAGCCAATATAGGTCGGCGGGGTGCCGTACTGACACTCATCGTCGCCGTGGACGTAGGTGTTGCAGAACGGCAACGGCACCAGCGTCCA
>JBDGYW010000701.1:0-3934 GCA_039588935.1 Gemmatimonadota bacterium
TTTGATCCATGGCGAGCCCACGAGTCTCATGCGGGATATCGCGACGGAGAATTCCCGCTCTGCAGCCGCCTGGTCCGGTGCCACCAGAGTGAGCCGCACAGCCTGCACCTGAAAGAGATTGGGACGCCCAACCTGAACCGTATCTTCTCTGAACGGCAACCGGTAGAGACGCCAGGTGTGAGCGCGCCCGTTTTCGTCAACGTATGTACCACCTCGGCGCACGAAGAACCGCTCATCACCAATCGGAAGCACGTAGCGCACGAAATCTTCCTGGGTGACGCCAACATTTACATCGAGGCGGTTGTCCCCGTCGAGGTCCTCTGTGTTCAAGACGCCGTTGCCGCGCGAGCAACGCGCCAACAAATCGCCGAGCGCAAACGCGGTTACGTCAGTGTAGCTCCGCAGATCACACAGCGGCAGCCCCTCGACGGTTTCTCCAGTGGATTGGTTTTCGATCGTGCCCAGAAGGTCCCCACGAATCCCGATATCGTGCAGTTGGGCGTTGAAGACGTTCGTGAGCGAGTCCTTCTCGGTGTCGAGTCGATTCACGCCGACCCGCTGCAATCCGCTGAACGTGGTATCACCGCCGACCGATGTGAATTGGGCGGGGCCCAGCCCCACTGCATCCTCGAATACCGTGCCGAAGTCGAACACGACATACGCGTCCTGGTCCCGGGCAGAGCGATTGTTGTCCTCCAAAACCCAGAACTCGAGGAACTCCGTGCGGGACAGGTCCACACCCACACCTGACCCACCACCCAACGGTTGTGTTATGCTTCGCCACCTAGGTCCGGGCGTGTGTGCGCGGAGCCAACGCGGCCGACCCGTGGCCGGATCCGGCGCGCCACCGATCGTGTCGGGTTTTAGCGACAGCCACAGCGTAGTCTCGACGCTTATGCCGGTTCCGGTGAGAATGATCGTCGAGTCGATATCTTGTGGCCCAAACTGTACCAACCCATCAGGGCCACGAATAAGGTTCTGCCACACGAGCGGCACAGCGTCCGCCGCCTCGAAGCCACCACTCGAGCCCAGGTGGGTGGCGGGAAGGCCACGCCCGGAAGATGGTGCACTTCCAAGCTGGAACGCTCGCTCGGTGAGACGTACGCGGCTGGAGGGCTCCCGTTCGAAATCCTCCACGTATGCTACACCACTTTGATTCGAGCCTGGCCGTGAAACTGCGATCTCACCGTTGACCTCGAGCGCTGATGGTACCGTCGTGCTCAGAAGCGGCAGTGCATCGAGAAACCGCGTCATCCCATCGATGCGAAACCGCAGGTCGGTGCTCAGGCCTCCGATGAACTGTGCCTCCGGCTCGAACCCGAGTGTCGGGCGCGTACTCACCGTTCGCTCCCGCTGAACGACCCCGATGGCGCTGATGTCGCCCACCGCACCGAGGCTGTACGAACTGGAGAACCCGAAGATGCTCTTGGGCGCATCGTCGAAGAGCTGGTTTTCCTCGAACTCAGCCGTCACCTGCGTCGGTCCCACGAACAGCGAATCGGGATTGAGGAACGTTACCTGACCCAGTGCGTAGTCTATTTCGTAGTCGTTTCCGCGGGTCAGAACCCGCTCACCGATCGAAAGGCGCTCACTTCCAGTGCGCACTTGGATCGCCCCGAGACTCAAGTTGGTGCGATCGCCCGCCCCGCTCACCTCGTAGTGGACCCGCAGTGCGAACTTCGAGGCTGGACCTTGGGTCCTCAGCAGAAATGTCGGTGTCTTGTATAATGAATCGTTCAACTCGCCCTGTTGCAGACGAGCGCTGTCGGCAAACGGCAGAAGATGTGGAAAGACAACAAAGAGATCGCGAATGGGTGCACCACCGTCGGGATCACGCTCCCGTGGAAACACACGGTTGAACTCGTCGACGGTGGAAGGATCAGTAGACAACGAGAGGCCGAGTCGGGACAGGTAGGTCCCGTTTCCGTTTACTGGCGTCTCGGAGTTGCGAACTTCGATACCGAGCGCAATCGAGACGCGGTCGATGTCCTTACTCCCCAACCTGTACCAATTGCGCATCTCGTACGGGAACGTGGGAGCCGTCGGTCCGCGTCGCGGCTCGTAGATCAACTCGAGCGTATCCACTTCGCCGTTGACGACCGGGAACGTCCCGACGGTGTCACCGGACGCAGTCACATACGAGACGGCCAGGAAATCCTGCAGTCCCACGCGTGTGTTCAATGCAAACCAAACGCCCGAAGGGTCGAGGTAAAAATCGGTACCCTCATTGAGGAGTTCCCACGAGAACGGCCCGATCCGTTGCGGACTGTCCGACCTGACTGCGACGGCGTCGATGCCGCCGAGGTTTGGGTTTTCTTCGGCCTGACTCCCTTGCGCGCGGAGGCGATACACACGCACCTCCGAAATCTGAAGCGGAGGTGGAAGAACCTCACGCCTCATCGTCAGGACATCCACCTCCGGGTACCCCGGGATATCCACCGGATTGACGACGAAAAACGCCCGTCCCGATTCGAAATCGATGTCCCTCGTATCGAAATCCACCGGCTGAGTCGCCGCGTCACCCACGGTGAACCTGCGTGTGCGCACCGCAGAGCCCTTCTGTTGTGCAAAGATCGACCGAAAGTTCAGCGGCCCCAGCTGGGCTTCCGCTTGCACACCAAAGGAGTTCGCTGGAATCCCGGATGTTATGAACCGCGACGCCGGTGCCTCGAACGAAACCGTGCCTATGTCGACGCGCCTGAGTATTTCGTCCTCGATGCCCTGGTAGAAGACGCTGATGTTGTTGTTCGCGCTGAACTCGCGTTCGGTATCGAAGTCCACCGCCAGGTGGACGCGATCTCCGATAACGCCTCCGGCACGTACATTCGCTTGTTGATCAACCGTCGGGGTCGGGAAGCCGCCAACGCAGCCGGAAGCGGTGCTGAAAGCATCCGCGGCAGTGCACCGTGCGTTGCGTAGATGATCGAGGCCCATCTCGAGCCTTCCCGTGAGATCGAGCCAGACATCAGCGTACTCCGACAACGATTCGAAGGGATCCTGCTGAGCCGGGTCCGCCAGGTCTTCCGGACGTAGCGCCAGCGCCTCAGGAGAGGGAATATCGGCGGGCGTTGGACCTCGATCTTCCCCCAATGACGCTATCAAACGTGCGTGCCACCGCGTCGTACGCTCGGTCCGCGACAACGCTGTGGTTTCTTCCACCAACAGCGCCACCACCCGCGATGGTATCATTCGTGGTGCAAGCCAGCCTCCGCGCTCGAGCGAGGACGGCACTCGAAACCCGGCCGGCTCCCATGGGGCACGAAGCGTCACCCTTAGGCGAGCAAAGCTGCCGCCTTGGGCCACCAGCGTGCCGCATGGACACAGCAATGCGGCAAGGGCCAGCACTAACGAGAGGCGCGACACTTTATTGGTGGGATTGGGGTACGCCTTGTTAGGGGCGAGGTTTCACAATATAATGAGCGGCGCAAGTCCTTGTTAGATAGAAAGTTACGAGATTCGATGCGCATTCTGGACAAATACCTGATCAAGCAGCATGTCGCTCCGTTTGCCTTTTCACTGGCTGCGATGACGGGATTCATGCTGTTGAACCAGGTTGCGCGTCGTCTCCCAATGCTTCTCGGCAAAGGTCTTCCTTGGACGATCATCGTCGAGTTCTTCCTGCTGACGATACCGTACCTCGTTGCGATGACGATCTCAATGTCGGTCCTCGTCGCTGTTCTTCATACATTCGGCCGGCTAACCGACGACAGCGAGATCACCGCCTTTCGCGCCGGCGGAATTTCGATCAGCCAGCTCGTGAGGCCGGTCCTGCTGACCGCCTGTGTCGTAGCCTTCGTTGCCTTCCTCTTCGGAGATCAGGTCCTGCCACGGACCAACCATCGACTCAGAATGCTCATGGTGGATGTCGCCAGACAGAAACCGACGTTCTCACTGAGAGAGCACGTCGTCAATGAGGTGCAGCGAGGGAGGGTAT
>JBDGYW010000702.1:0-3932 GCA_039588935.1 Gemmatimonadota bacterium
ACGCACTCATCAGCGGCACCTCCGGGCGACTGTCGATCACGGAGTACAGCTTGGAATTGTTGCTCTGTAGATGCCAGATTTCCCAAGGGCGTCTTCTCGTCCAATCCTCTTCGATCTCAATGCGGTCGTGGCCCATCACCTGGCCAACCATCTCGGCCAGCTTGTAGATTTCCACGCACTCCTCAGAGCCGAGGTTGTAAACCTCCCCGAACTGCCCGCGTTCCACCAAGTCCACGGCCATGCGGACTGCATCGCCTGCGTACAAGAAATCCCGAGTGCTGTTGTTGCCCAGCTTGACCGTGGTGCTTTCGGACAACTGGCTGATGATTTCGGGTATCACGTAAGGGTGCGTTTCGCGCTCCCCCACACAGTTGAACTGGCGCAACGCAATGCAAGGCGTTTTCGCCTCACGCCAACGCACTTGCACAAAAGCATCCACGGCGGCCTTGGCCACGCCGTAGCTGCTGTGCGGCTCGACAGGCGCGGCCTCGTCAATAGCCCCCTTGCAGTTGCCGTACAGTTCGGCGCTGGACACCTGGAGTATGCCCTTGCAGCCCACCTCCTGGGCAGCGTTGATTACCTTCATCGCCCCAAAGGCGTTGGTATCGCAGACGTACAGCGGACGCTCGAAGCTGACGGGAATATACGGCTCCGCGGCGTAGTTGAATACGAATTGTGTCTGGTACTGCGTGAACAACCGAAACAGGTACGACTCGGAGCCCGTAATGTCCCAGTGCTCAAACGCGGCTTGCGGATGGAGAAACTCGCGGCGGCCCGTCACCAGATTGTCGATGACCATGACGGTGCAGCCGCGGTCCTCGATCAGATGGTTGACCAGGTGAGAGCCGAGAAACCCGGCGCCGCCCACCACGCACACGTTAGCCGTCTGAATCGGTCTCATTACTCTATGCGCTCCCGATAGAACTGGGGTATGGGATTGTTCGCGTAGTACATATCGAATAGGCGTCGTTCTTCGTGGAGAATTAAGTCGATGGAACGGGCGGTATATCGCGGCGGGTATTTGGTCAGCAATCGAGGACAATCATCATGGATAACTATTCGTGTCGGGTTGGGGTTTGCTGTTGCTCGCAGCGTCTCCTCGCAAAACTGTTCCCCCACCTGTCTTAGAAAGCGCACCAGATCATTGGCTAAGTCCTCAGTCCGCAGGACTGTTATGCCAGGGCCGCAATAGCTGGCATGTATGGTGGTCATAAAACCTGGATGACGTGCCAGTATAGTCTGCACGAATGTGTTGAAATCATCGCACATCGGCGGGGCCTCGGGACAGCCCGCATCAGCCCCCCTGGCTATCCAATATGATGGATACCACGCAAAGGGATTCCGTATATGCGTAAACCCCAATGCGGGACGTCCACTTTGTTCGTACGTCCAATGGTGCGCCGGGATATGTGGGTCCAACCAGTGCCACGCGACATTGGCATTTGACAAAGCACGCTCCACCCATGAGCCGCCAGTTTTGCGCATGTGCAGAAACACGGCCCCACTTGACGCAAGAACTAGCGGCATGGTGCCTCCCCGGGGAAGAACTGTGCGACCAGCTCTTTCCACGTTATCCACATCAATGCCGTTTCGTCGCCGCCGTAAACACACTGGCCGAGCTGCGTTTCGCTCCAGCCCATCTTGCAGTAGAACTGCCTCGCCGCCTCGTTCGACTTTAGCCGAAAGGCGTATACGCTGTGGTACGGCTGCCTGCCGGAATCCAGGACACGCCGCACCATCCGCCGATATAGTTCCAAACCGTGGCCCTTGCCCTGACCAACCACCTCGATGAAAAGCATCTCGATGTTATCACCTGTGCCATAGTGCCACGACAAATGCCCCACGTTCGGATCGTAGATGTACTCAGCCGGCCCGTGCAGGCTCAGCCGGTCTTGCAGCTCGCGTAAAGTGCGCACAGCGTATCCTTTCCAGCATCTCGCGCATCATGCGACGATCGCTAAACTGTCTTTGCACCCATTGCCTGTGGTCGTCGGCCACGATCAGCGGCGCCTCGTACATCTTCTGCAACAGGTCGCGGAAGTGCCTATGATCGCCACACTGAAATTCCCATGACCGCCCGCCGCCTATGTAATCCCTGACCCCATTGCGCACTGATGACGTTATCAAACACGGTTTCCCGTGGTAATACCCTTCGAGTAGAGACAATCCCCCGGTACTGGCCTCGTCATAATGGCTTACCATGAATCGGCAGCCAGCCACCAAGTCCTGGTAGGCGTCGTAGGTCAGTTTGTGGTTCGGACGGTTGTAGGGTATGCCCAACTCGCTGCACGCCTTGGCGAACTCGTCGCACCACGGATCGGGCAAACGCCGCAAAGTGCAGAGAGCGTATCCGTCATCGCGCACATTGTTGTGCTCCCAGTATGGGATGGAAGACAGGATGACCTCGCTGTGCAGGTCCCACCAGTCGCGTGTGCGCTCTTGCTCAGCGTGGGAGGGCACCCATATCTCGCGCGCTTGCCTGAGCAGTTGGCCCCAACGGTTGTAGTCGTATTCATGTGGTCGCGGGTTGTCCCACACCCAACTGTAGCAGTCCCAGTGGTAGACGAAGAGGGGAACGGCTGGCCATCGTTCTATGGCCTCAAACGCCGTATCCATAACGCCAACGCCCATCACGACGATGGCGTCGGGCCGTTGACACCGCTCTGACAACTGCTCTGTTACCTGAAAACGATAGCCTGGCATCCGAACGCTTAGCCAGTCGGGGATCGTGCGGTGGATCTCGGGAATACTGGTCTTTGTGAGAACTAGGATGTTCACGTTACCACCTCGACGTACAGGGAATCTTGGACACATCGGCACGGCCGGCGTGCCGCTTGGCCACCTCGACCACTTCCTCTAGCAGCCGATCCTCCAGCGTGATGGGCTCGATGCCCAAGTCAATCAAGGTCTGGTTGCTCATCGCAAGCGTGTTGTCAATCGCTTCCTTGCGGGGATTAGGCAGATGGTTGATGTCCGCGCCGGTGAGCTTGGACACGAGCTGCGCCAACTCCAACACGCTGCGAGTTTCGGCCATCTGGTTGACGATGCGGGGGCGGGCGCCTTCGTCTGGCGGCACTTCCACGGCCGCCAGAATGCACCGCACCGTGTCTTGAATGTGGATGAACGCCCGCGTCTGGCCACCAGTTCCGTGGACAGTCAACGGGTAGTTGACCGCAGCCTGCATCAGGAACCGATTGAGAACCGTGCCGTAGTCCCCGTCGTAGTCGAAGCGGTTGACAAGGCGCCCATCCATCCGAGTCTGTTCTGTCTGCGTTCCCCACACGATGCCCTGGTGCAGGTCCGTGATGCGCAGCCCGTAGTTCTTGGCGTAGAACTGGAACATCAGTTCGTCCATACACTTCGTCATGTGGTAGACGCTGCCGGCGTCTTGCGGGTGCAATATCTCTACGTCCCGCTTACCAGTCAGCGTGATATAGCCTTCAGGGATGGTGCCCTCAAAGAACCCGTAGCCGTAGACACCCGTGCTGCCGAGATGCACCAAGTGGGGCGGGCTCTTGGCGGCAACCATCGCCTCCAGCACGTTGTGGGTGGCGCTGGTGTTTCGGGCCGTCGTGTACCGTCGCGTGCCCGCGTCTTTCATCGAATAGGGCGCGGCACGCTGCTCGGCAAAATGGACAATGGCCCCGGGCCTATAGTGATCGACTACCTCTTGCAGTGCTCCCCACTCCGTCGCAACGTCCAATGTGACGTGATCGATCGTGTTGCCCGATACCCGCCGCCATGCCGTCAAGCGATCAGTCATGGAACTGATGGGCGTAAGGCTCGGGGCCTCTAGTTCCCGGGCGATACGACGGCGTGAGAAATCATCCACGATCCGCACGTCGTAACCCGCAGCCGATAGATACAGGGAGGTCGGCCAGCCGCAAAACCCATCACCGCCTAACACTAAGATTCTCACGCTACCACCTCAC
>JBDGYW010000703.1:0-4360 GCA_039588935.1 Gemmatimonadota bacterium
ATAACTTGGTTGCCAACCTGCTCCCCAGTTCCTGTTCTGGTCGTAGCCACCCGGTGGATCCTCGTTGACCATGCCATCGCCATCGTTATCCAAACCTTCACTTCCCAGCAACACGTAATCGCCGCGTTCGCCTGCGGGGACGGGCTCCATGATGCGTGGATCCACGTGGCTGATTCGATGAGTGCCTTCACCCGGTACATACTTGCGGATCTGTTCGATGGCGCCGTTTCCGTTCAGGTCGTCGGGTCCGTCCTCGTCGAACAGTCCATCGTTGTCGCTATCGACCGGCACGTGACCGGTACGCGCACCCGACCCGGTTCCGTCCATGAAGAAGTCTCTGCCATCGGGGTTCACCGTAGGCATGATGTAAAACACGCGCTCATCCACGAGTTGCGTCACCTTGTCTATCCTGCCGTAGTACTCCATCAGATACCAGATGGTGTAGAGACAAACCTCACCGCCCTGAATCTCGTTGCCGTGCATGTTGGCATCGATGAACATGGCGGCCTTGCCCAACTCCGGACCGGTTTCGGGGTTGTTGATCGTCAAAAGCATCATGTCACGCCCACCGTAGCTCGTGCCGATCGACTGGTAATTCAGGAATTGCGGGTACGCATCTTCGAGTCGCAGCAGGTCGACCTTGAGTTCATCGTAGTCATGCCAACGATTGAAATCGATCTTGACTCTGAATTGCGGGTCGGAGCTGTCCTGTGCACTCGCAGTCGGTGCCGCGATTGTCGCAACCGTGAGGATCGTCAACGACGTCGCAGCAAGTTTCCAGATCTTTGTCGTCATGATTGCCTCACCTCAACGTGATTGTAGCAGTGTCGGTACCACCTTTTTGCGACACCACTTTGAGTTCAATGCGTTCACCTTCCCTTCCTCTGATCACCCACACGTACCGTTTTCGTGCACCTGTGCCCTCGAGTGCGTGGAAGAAGCTCGTCTTCGCAGCACCCGTGAGAACGTCTTCGGGGTTAACGCCGAGCTGTACCATCGTCGGTGCAACCGAACGTGACGTTACACCCTGGTTCATGCTCGTGGGCAGATAGCCGGCGTTCTCGATCTCCGCTCCGATCTGGAAGATTCCGCCACCGCGGTTGGTCACTTCGGTATGTGCGATTCTCACCTGCGCGAACAGTGACGTGAGGTACACCGCAAACTCTGCATGCGACGCGCCGAGCGTTGTCAGTTGGCCGGCGGGTGGGTTGGTGGTGGAATACGGCTTGAATCCACCTATCTCCACGGCACCCAATGTCGGGTGATCGAACTCGGTCCAGTCGACGTAACCGTCGATGTTCTCTGAGTCCATCCAACGCAGCAGAGCGAGATCGGCGCTTGCGTCTGACCCAGCTGAATTTCCTCCTCGCCCAGGACGGCCTTCACCTCGGGGCCTCTCGCCACTCTCCTCTTCTTGCCCTCCAGATATTCCCCATCCCGTTGTCGAGAGCGATGGAATCCCGTACTGGAAGTACGCGTACTCGAAGAACGCCCCTTGCGGCGCTCGAGAGGACACTACGTGCTGGATGCCCGTAAGCTCACGGTACTTCTCACCGATCTTGTTGAAGTACTCCAGGTCCGAGCTGTTGACCGTAGTCTCGGGATGCACGTCAGGCCGTCTCCTGCGGGGAAGTTGCTGAGGAGCTTCTTCATCGTCACCGAAACCGAATCTCCTTGGTGGCCTCCGCTCGGGAAACGTGCCAACCGTGTCGGCTGCGTCTGTGCTCTCATCCGCCCATTGGGCGAGCGCGATCGGGGATGATGGTGCCAGAGAGCCGTTGGAGGTCGGCGGAGACACCAGATTGTCACTCTCACCATATGTGAGTGCCATAGCGATGTTGCGGTGAGAGAGCACGAAATCCATCAGAGCCCGCGACTCCAGTTCGCTCACCATGCTGAGGCCCGCGTCCCGCTCGTATGCTGGGTACTCGTGCTGGAAGTTGCGGTTGATATCGACTCCGCCGGGTCCGTCCTCGTTATAGAAGCCGTCGTCGTCGTTGTCGATGCCTTCCCAGTAGAGTCTGTAGACGCCCGCCTCACCCTCGTGCGCGTCCGCGTCCTTTAGCAAACGTGCGTCGTCTGGATGAACGGCAAGACTACCCATGGGATCGGCCACCCGCATCAGTGTGGCCAGGCCGTCGCCGTTCAGGTCTTCAGGGCCGTCCTCGTCGGTTCGCCCGTCGTTGTCGCCGTCATAGGGCCGAGCGTTGGTGCGCCGGTCCGACAAGACTCGATCGAATCGCGTTTCGGCTCCATCGGGATTCAGGCGCGGGAAGATATAGAACACGTGATTGTCAACGCGCGCCTGAACCTCAGCATCAGTCGAGTATCTCGTGAGGAGGTACTCGATCGTATGGAGAGCCAACTCACTGCCGACGAGATGGTCGCCCTCGAGGTTGGCAGAGATCAGAAGGCCAGGTCGCTGCTCGACCGGTGCGCCCTCTCGATTGGCGATCTGGACCATCCAGATGTCGCGTCCCTCGAGCGTGGTGCCGATCGACTCCATCATGGCAATGTCGGAGTGCACTCGGACCAGGCTCCGGAGCGACGTTGTCAGATCTTCAAAGTTGTGATAGCCGTCCGGGCTCTGCGCCTGAATTCCCGGCGCTAGTAGGAGCATGCAGGCCACCAGGCCGATAGCTCGCACCCGCTTCCAGCGGTGGCGTTCTTTGGTTAAAGCCATACGCGCTTAGCCCTCCACATTTCGACTGGCGTTAGAAGTGCCTCAGTACGTATCCCCATTCCCCATTCCCACTTCCCCTTGTATCAGTTTGGACTGTACACCTGGGTGCAAGTCCACACTACCCCTCACCGGCTGCAAAACGGGTTCGCGCTTGACAACCGATTCGTTAGGAGCTAGCCTGTCTGGCCTTGAATGCGCACGGAGTTGTGAGCGCGGAGAACTGTAGATCGGATTGAGGTTAGGGTAAGAAAACAGTGCAAGTAAACGTTTTGCTGGTCCTGCTCATTATCAGCCTGCTCGCCATTATCGCGGCGAGCGGAGGGCAACGTGGCGTGCACGAAATAGCATAGACAGCAAGACTTCCGAGCACACACCGCGAGCCCTCTGCAGAGAGGGCTCGTTTTTTTTCGCCAACCTTTTGGAAGAAACGGGAGAGCAGCTCAAAATGTACAACGTCTACATTCGAGGAACGGGATCGTACGCGCCTGACAACACGGTCAGAAATGATTTCTTCGACGCCGTCGGGTCCTCTGACGAGTGGATCTTCAAGAACCTCGGCATCCGTGAGCGTCGGATAACGAACGGGCAAACAACGAGCGACCTCGGGGCGTTGGCCGGGAAACGGGCAATCGCAAATGCAGGACTGAAGCCTCTCGATATAGACCTTATCGTCGTTGCGACGGCGACGCCGGATCGGCCAACGCCATCCTGCGCCAGCTTCGTGCAGGAAAAACTGGAAGCGTGGAACGCTGCTGCGTTTGACACTGCGGCGGTATGCTCCGGCGCGCTCTTTGCCATTGCAACAGCCTCCCAATTCGTGCGCACCGGTATGTACGAAAACGTACTCGTCATCGGTGCGGATACGTTTTCAAACATCACCGATTGGGATCGAAGGGATGCTGTCTTCTTCGGGGATGGCGCAGGCGCCGTCGTCTTGTCCCGGACAGAGGAAGAGAAGGGATTCATAGACTTCCTGTTGCGCACAGACGGTCGAGGCAAAGAACACTTCACCGTTCCCGCGGGAGGATCGGAGCTGCCGGCTTCCGTTGATACCATCAACGACAAACGACATTACTTCCAGATGAATGGTAAAGAGGTGTTCAAGACCGCCGTTTCCGTGGTGCCGACGTGTATTCAAGATCTTCTGACGAGGAATGAAGTCGCGGTCGAAGACATCAGGTGCATGGTACCACATCAGCCGAGCATTCGGATCCTGCAAGAGGTCGCACGGAAGATCGGACCAATCCTACTCGACGAACTGCACAGAGACGGTGGGTTTGCCGATGGGGACCTGGTGTTGTTCGCCGCTGTGGGAGCTGGATGGACCTGGGGGGCTGGGCTGTATAGATGGTGAGGCTACCAAGCTCCAGCACCGATCGCTGACGTCACAGCAGAGATCCTTACGGGGTAGTAACATCCCGTACGTGTGCAGAATACGCGCGGGATTTTGAGTCCCGCGAAGGGGGCGGACAATTTTACACAATACGGCACTATACGACTTTGAAACAACGACTCACGGCCCTTTTTGAGACTTGGTTTTGCTGTATTGTGCGGTATAAAGCCGTGAACCGCCCCGGTTTTTCCGGAGACCTTTTTACTTGAGTGCCGCCAGGTCGGCAGGAGCTTCCTGGCGGCGGTAATATGCCTCCTCATACTCGGCCGGGGGGACATCCCCGA
>JBDGYW010000704.1:0-6979 GCA_039588935.1 Gemmatimonadota bacterium
GAGGGCGGTAGGGCGGTACGGCGGTAAGGCGGTAGGAGGTCGTCGTGCCTGACACCTCTCCTCTCGCCCAGGCGCTTTCCGGTCGGTATGTGATTGAACGGGAGTTGGGTCAGGGCGGCATGGCGACGGTGTACCTGGCGGAGGACGTGAAGCACGACCGCAAGGTGGCGGTGAAGGTGCTCCGTCCTGAGCTCGCGGCTGTGCTGGGCGCCGAGCGGTTTCTGAATGAGATCAAGGTTACGGCCAATTTGCAGCATCCCCACATTCTCCCGCTGCACGATTCTGGTGAGGCAGAAGGATTCGTCTTCTACGTCATGCCATATGTGGAAGGCGAGTCACTGCGCGACAAGCTGAGCCGAGAGACTCAGCTCTCCATCGAGGAGTCACTGAAGGTCACCAGTGAGGTCGCCGACGCTCTTGGCTCAGCTCATCGGCAAGGTGTGGTCCACCGCGACATCAAACCCGAAAACATCCTGTTGAGCGAAGGACATGCCCTGGTCGCCGACTTCGGGATCGCCTTGGCCATGAAATCAGCAGGCGGTGAACGGCTCACCGAAACCGGCCTTTCACTCGGCACGCCATCGTACATGAGCCCCGAGCAAATTGCGGGCGACCGTGAGATCGACGGCCGCAGTGACATCTACTCCCTGGCGTGCGTGCTGTACGAGATGCTTGCGGGCGAACCGCCGTTCACAGGTCCCAACGCTCAGGCGATTGTTGCCCGGCACATGACCGACCCGGTGCCGCCGATCACCACGGTTCGGTCGAGTGTCCCTCAACCTGTCGCCGCGGCGATCACGAAGGCGCTTGGCAAGGCTCCCATCGATCGGTTCGAGTCGGCGAAGGCGTTTGTGGAGGCGTTGTGTGCTGAATCAGCCGACGCTGAGCCAGAGGTCAAGTCGATAGTTGTGCTGCCGTTTGAGAACCTCAGCCCCGATCCGGACAACGCGTTTTTCGCTGATGGACTCACCGAGGAGATCATCGCCGACCTGTCGAAGGTGCGCTCGTTGAGGGTCATCTCGCGCACGTCGGCGATGGCGTTCCAAGGCTCGACGAAGACGGTACCAGCCATCGCGCGAGAGTTGAACGTTCGTCACGTGCTCGAAGGCAGTGTGCGCAGGGCGGGCAACTCGCTGCGCATAACTGCTCAGCTCATCGATGCGGAAAATGACGCGCATATGTGGGCCGAGAAGTACTCGGGCACACTTGAAGACGTGTTCGACCTGCAGGAACAGCTGTCGCGACAGATCGTGGAGGTCTTGCAGGCGACACTCACGGAGGAGGCTGACCGACGATTGGGAGAGCGTCCGATCCCCGATCTTCGAGCCCTGGACTGCTACCTCAAAGCATGGCAGGAAATGCGCTCATTCACCGAAGAGGGAGTGGATCAGTCGATACAGTTGGCGAACGAGGCGCTGGACAGCTGCGGAGACAACGCTCTGCTCTACGCGACTTTGGCGATGGCATACTTCCAATACTACAACGCCGGCGTTCGAATGGATGAGGTTACCCTGCGGCAGGCTGACGCGTTTGCTGCGAGGGCACTCGAGATAGACGCGGACCTGCCCCAGGCATACGTCGCCAAGGGGATGGTTGCATACAGTCGCGCGGATTTCTCTAGTGCTCTTGTTCACTGCAGCCGCGCCGTGGAGCTGGATCCGAACTCGGAGGGGTTGCTATTCCTCGGCCTCATTTGTGCCTATAGCGGCAAGGCCGAGGTCGCGCGGCAGTATAGCGACCGGCTCGTAGCTGTGGATCCACTAAGTGGGTTTACGTTCGTGAATCGCGGCATAATCGAGCTCGTCAGTGGGAATTTCGATAGTGCGACGGCCTGGTTCCAACGCAATCTGGACGCTGCACCGGAAGATATGCTGTCCCTCTTCTGGAAGGCGATATCGACCTCGTATACCGGAGCACACCACGAAGCTGGTCAGCTCTTCACGCAGGTCATCAATGCTGCGGACGCAGAAATCCTGCGGGAATGTGCAGGGTTGTGGAAAGCAGCGCTTCTACGCGACAGAGGTAGCGTGTGCCAGGTCGCCACTGACTGGAGAGAACAGGACAAGAGAGACACTGAGATGTCGTGGTATCTCAT
Source organism: Gemmatimonadota bacterium (assembly GCA_039588935.1). Taxonomy (GTDB): domain Bacteria; phylum Gemmatimonadota; class Gemmatimonadetes; order Gemmatimonadales; family GWC2-71-9; genus JBDGYW01. The sequence continues at coordinate 2,096 of JBDGYW010000704.1, forward strand.
GGACTGCCTCGCTCACGTCGGCGAGGAAAACGACGCCATGGACTGGCTGGAGACCATTATCGAACGCGGGTTCTGCAACCACCGGTTTTTCTCGGAGCTTGACCCATTTCTCGCACCATTACGGGGCGAGGTGAGATTCAAGGAACTGATGGAACGCGCGCGGGAGAAGCAAGAAGCATTTGCAGTATAAGGAGCACCAAATGAAGACTCGAAGCGTAACTCGTCAGCTCAGCATCACGATCCTTGCCTTCTTCGCAACGGTCTCCACCCTCTATGCCCAGAGTTCACGGGGCCTCGAACTCCAGGACTACTACCACTTCAAGAGCGTCGGCAGCCCTGCCATCTCCCCCGAGGGACGCTCTGTCGCCTACGTGGTGACGTCGATCGTCGAGGAGGAGAACGGTCGACACAGCGAGATCTGGATTTCAGCGGCGGACGGAAGCACTGAGCCGCGTCGGCTCACGACACCAGGCCTCGAGGCGTCTAATCCGAGGTGGACGCCGGACGGCAACTTGTTGGCGTTCTCCTCCAATCGCCCGGGCGGCAACGGCGAATCGAGCACCTGGTTCATCCGAATGGACGGTTCAGCGGGAGAGGCGTTTCAGATTGCCGGCTTGGGTGGTTCACCGCTGATGGACCCGGCCAACCGCTGGATGGCATTCACCAGAAGCACACCACCGCCACCGCGGCAGTTTGAGGCGACATACGAGTCGGAGTTCGAGCGCAAGACGGTCGAACGATTCGACGGCCGCATCTACGACTGGATGAACTACCGTTTCGACCGACGCGGTTACCTGCCCGACCCGCGCGATCCACATGCGACACCGCCGCGTGAGTTGTTTTTAATCCCGCGTGACGGAGGCGAGGCCACACAGCTCACGGAACTCGGCTTCAACGTGTCTGGTGCGGCGTGGAAGGAAGACGGAACCGCGCTTGCGTTCACCGCCGACGAACACCAACGCGACGAGCACTCCTACGAACGCGCCGATATCTGGACGGTGAGTCTCGACGGACAAATCAGATGGTGAGACGATCGTCGTACGAGGGAACGAGGGGCTCGATGTCATCATACGCGAGGGGCGTGATCGTGGCGCTGCGTCGGACCTGTACGTGATCGCGGCGGACGGCAGCGGCACACCGGTGAACATCACCGCCGAATGGGACTTCATGCCGGGGTCGCCAACGTGGAGGCCCGACGGGCGATTCATCTACTTCACCGCATCGGTGATGGGCACCTCGCACCTGTTCCGCGTGCCGGCAAATGGCGGGGCAGTCGAGCAGATCACCACCGGCAACCGCAGGCTCGGCAGTCCTTCTTTTTCAACAGATTTCCGGACCATGGCATATACGGTGGGTGACGCTACTTCGCCGGGCGATGTCTTCGCCGGCTGGAGCAATGGTAGTAATGAACGTCGCCTCACGGAGATCAATGGAGACCTCTTCGCAGACATTGAGCTCGCCAGCCCCGACCGAATTCTGTACGAGAGCGAAGACGGCACCGAGATCGAAGGATGGGTGCTGACGCCGCGCGGATACGACGAGGCAACCGGAGCCTATCCCATGGTGCTCACGATCCATGGCGGCCCCCACGGGGCATATGGCTACAGCTTCTCGTTCGAGCACCAACTCCTTGCGGCCAATGGATACGTCGTGCTGTATACGAACCCACGAGCATCGACCGGCTACGGCGAGGAATTCCGATGGGGTACCTGGGGCGGGTGGGGCTTCAAGGACTTCGAGGACATCCTGGCTGGCGTCGATTACACGCTCGAACACTACGCAGTCGATTCGGAGCGTATGGGCGTCACCGGCTATTCGTACGGCGGGTATATGACCAACTGGGTCATCACTCACACCGATCGGTTCGCCGCCGCCGTCGCCGGTGCCTCTATCTCGAATTGGGTCAGCGACTACGGCACTGCTGACATACCGCGAACCAAGGAAAGCGAGTTCTTCGGACCGCCGTGGGAAGAGCGCAGCCGAGAGTTGCTGATGCGGTCGTCGCCGATCATCTATGCTGGGCACGTGACCACGCCGACGATGTTCGTGCATGGCGAATACGACCACCGCGTACCGATCGAAGAGGCCGAACAGATGTATGTCGCCCTTCAGAAACAAAACGTACCGGCGAAGTTCGTTCGTTACCCCGAGTCGTATCACGGAGGTTGGACGCCATGGCGGTACGTGCACAGGATGTACGTGCAGCTGGAGTGGTGGGGGGAGCATCTGGGGCGGTAGGGGGGTGAGGAGGTCAGTTCGTTTCAAACCGTTGACAAGATGCGAAAAGCCGCGCGACATCTCACGCGGCTTCTCGGGCGCAGCGAAAAAGTCGCTGGTAGACGCCTCACACGCACATCCAATCGACGCTCGGCCGAAGGCCGGCTGCAATACTCCTTTGCCTGTTGGCGCGGTGGGTGCCGGCGGTGGGATTCTTACCCACACGGGCATCAAGCCCAAGCGCGTGTGAGGCGCTCGCGTCTGCCAGTTCCGCCACGCCGGCACCACTCTACGATCAGAGATCGTTGGCAACACCTCACACGTGCTGCCGAACCGCGCGGCGAAACTAGGTGACCTGCTATCAGGTGCATAACCAATTCAACGCGGCGAATACCAGCATTACGCCGAGGCATCCACCGCGCTATAGTTGTTCGAATATCCAGAACCAAAACAGGTGTTCGGTTCTCACCATCGCATACGAGAGACAAGGAACGGTCAGCATGCGTGCTAGAAGACTTCTCCCCATCGTACTGAGCTTGGCGCTCGTCGGTGCAGTAGACGCACAACAGTCTGATTCGACGAGACAGACCGGGCCAACTCCGCCGGTGCCGGAACCCAAGAGCTTCGTCACCCAACACGAGGGGACGTTCAACGGCCAGAGCATTCGCTACGCGGCTACTGCCAGTGAAATCCACCTCACCAACGACTCAGGTCAGGTGACCGCAGCCATCTGGTCGACCGCCTACACGAAGAACGATGCCGAACCGAACCGCCCGGTCACATTCGTGTTCAACGGCGGGCCGGGATCCGCGTCGGTATGGCTGCACATGGGTCTGTTTGGCCCTCGGCGCATCGTGATTTCGAGTGAGGCCGACGAAGACGACGGCGCCGCACCCTATCCGATCGTCGACAACCCGCACGCTCCGTTGGACGTCACCGACATCGTAATGGTCGACCCTGTGGGCACCGGGTACAGCCGCGCTGTCGGCAAGGGCAAAGGCACGGACTTTTGGGGGCTCTCGGCCGACGCCGAGTCGATCGCGCAGTTTGTGCGGTTGTGGATCACGAAGAACCAGCGCTGGAACTCGCCACGCTATCTCGCTGGAGAGAGCTTTGGGACTACCCGCGCAGCCGCGGTCGCAGATGCGCTTGCGGGCAACGGGCAGGAAGTTGCGCTGAACGGTCTGGTGCTAATATCACAGGCACTCGACTACACCGGATCGACGCCTGCGCATGACAACCTCATCGCGTACGTCACTTACCTGCCCACCATCGCCGCGACGGCATGGTATCACGGCAAAGCCGGAGTCGGCAAGAGCATCGAAGACTTCGTGCAGGAGTCGCGGGAATTTGCGTTCGACGAATACGCGCCAGCTCTGTTCAAGGGCAGTGGGTTGAGTGAGACCGATCGCGATCACATTGCCGACCGGCTGGCCTACTTCACGGGATTGGACAAGAGCTATGTGCTGAACGCCGACCTACGGCCGCTCGCGGGTCGTTTCCTGAAGGAGCTGTTGCGGGACCAGGGATTGTCGCTCGGTCGCCTCGACGGACGCTACGCCCGCGACGACATCGATGACACCGCCGACAGTCCCGAGAGTGACGGTGCCATGGAGGCGATCTCGAGCGCGTACACGGCAGGGCTCAACCACTACTTCGCTTCGGAGTTGAACGTGGTGATGGACAGGCCGTACCGCACGTCGAACAGGGACATCGGGCGCAACTGGATCTGGAAACCCGCCTCCGCCAGCAGATCGTGGGAACCGAAGTACGTGAACGTTTCCCGCGGCCTGGCAAACGCGATGCGTCGGAACTCGGACTTGCGTGTGATGGTTGCGAATGGCTACTACGACTTCGCGACGCCGTTCTTCGACGCCGAGTACACCTTTGCCCGGCACGGCATCGTGAAAGAACGCGTGTTGATGAAGTACTACGAGGCCGGGCACATGATGTACATCCGCGAGGCGGACCTCGTGCAGCTGTCGACGGATATTCGGGAGTTCATGACGCAGCAGTAGATATTGGTCGGGGACGAAACCAATGATAACCTGCGAAGTCTGCGTCGAAGGACTCGCCGGTGCCGCTGCCGCTCAGGCGGGCGCCGGCCACCGCATCGAGCTCTGCGCCGGACTCATCGAGGGCGGTACCACGCCGAGTATGGGAACGCTGTCGCTGGTGCTGGAGCGCCTATCGATCCAGACCGTCGTGCTCCTCAGGCCGCGCGGCGGGGATTTCCTCTATGCCGATGAAGAGTTCGACACGATGGTTCGGGATATCGAAGTCGTTCGCGAAGCCGGCGCGTACGGCATCGCAACGGGCGTGCTCACGGAAGACGGCCGCATAGACGCGGCTCCCTTTGAGAAACTGATCGCCGCAGCACGTCCGATGAGCGTGACCTGCCACCGCGCCTTCGACATGACTCGCGATCCGCGTGAAGCACTTGAGACCCTCGTCGAGCTTGGGGTGGATCGCGTACTGACGTCAGGTCAGCAGCCCAGCGTGCCGGAGGGCCTGGAGTTGATCCGCGCACTCGTCGAACAGGCGGCAGGGCGGATTTCGATCATGCCGGGATGCGGGATCGACACAGGCAATGTACGGGAGATCGTCGAGAAGACCGGCGTGCGGGAGGTCCACTTCACGGCGTTCACGCAGAAAGAAAGCGGTATG
>JBDGYW010000705.1:0-3921 GCA_039588935.1 Gemmatimonadota bacterium
CTTCGCGTTCCTCGACGAGTCCTGCTTCAACCAGCTTCTTGAGCGACCCGTACAGCATCGCGGGCCATAGCCGCATATGGCCGTCCGTCTGTTCCAACACCTCTTTCATGATGCCGAGCCCGTGTAGGTCATGATCGGCGAGGGCGAGGAGTATCTGAAACCACTGCGGCTTGAGACTTGGCGTCGCGTCCATGGGAGCATCCGTGAGTTGATTATATCGAATGATATAACGTTATATTAATCAATACACAAGTGCTCAGGCGGCTGGAGCCTTTTTGACACGCCAGCTTCTAGGTATCCTTGGCTCCAGAGGTTCAGGACATTTGAGTACCGGGAAGGAAGACAGACAGTTGCCGACATACGAGTACGAATGCCGAGAGTGCCGGCACCACTTCGAGCACTCTCAGAACATGTCAGAAGCCGCACTCACGAAGTGCCCCAAGTGCAGCGGGCGGTTGGAGCGCCTGATCGGCGGAGGTGTGGGCATAATCGTGAAGGGAGGAAACGGCGATCGCGGCGCACTCCCCGACTGCGGTGGCGGTGCGTGCGGTATGGACCCCTCCGAAGGTCCTTGCTGCGGCGGCGAGGGGCAGTGCGATACCCCGCCCTGCATGGGATAGCTAATTCCTAAAGCGGTTCTCTTTCGGGCCGATAGATCAACCGGTCGAGGTTGACGTTCACCCAGCGTTCCGCGAGCGCGAACCTGGCCAGCATTCTGAGCCCCCCGGCGCCGATCAATGCCCCGACCAGCTCACTCGGTACCTCGTGGCCGCAATCGCCCTCACGCGCCAGGCTGGAGAGACACTCGTAGCTTTCGGGAGTCGTCAACGGTGCTATGGCGGCGCCCAGTATTGCGCCAACCAGAGTGGCGGTATTGATCGACGCCTTGTCGCGTCCGACGTTGACCCTGAGTTGGCCAATGTCCTCGAGCGCCACCGCCGTGACCGCCGAGGTATCGACAAACGTCAGCGTGTCTTTAGTGAGCGTCATCAACCACCCTACACCAATCCCGCCAGGAAGTCGTTCGGATACGATCTCGATTTGAGAGCCGCGTTCGAGGGTAGGTTCTCGTTGCGCACTCAGGCTCGCACTCACGCTGGGCGTCAGCAGGAGAAGCAGAGTCAGGAGTTGGAGAGTTCGACGAGGCACAGCATCAAATTTAGAACGGCCGAGCGAGCCGGCAAACGTGGGAGTTGATTGTCTCATCGGCCGTGCGTCCTCCCCAGGGGTCAGGAGAGATATCGAAGACTCGACCAAAAACAACAGTCAAGACCTTTTTTGACAACCACTTAGCTGCACTTCCTCTGGTGGGAACACTTGTTGCTCAGGTTCCCCCGGTATCCATACACCAGAGAACATCGGACCTTCCACAACCTGGGGGGGACGTAAATGCGCCACTCGGTGCACTATGCTCTGTTGATCGCCGTGACCGCAAGCGCGGTTGGTGGCGACCGTCTGCACGCACAACATGCGATTGACCTGTGGCGCTCGCCTCTTCCACCTGAAGCCCCTGCTACAAATCCCGGGTTGCTTCTCGCCAAAGGGCGGGCGTTTACCGGCCCGAATGCAGCAACCCCGAGCGAGGGATTCGATTCGCGAGGAGTGTTCCCTGTGAGTCGCGAAGAATTCCCAAACCGCTCGGGGCTGGGGAGGCGTTGGACGGCCTCCATGTTAAGTATAGCTGTTCGCGCTATGTATTGTGAAGGAGAACAAGTAGGGGCGGTTGACGCCGCGCTAGGGTACCCGACGACAAACCTTTGGAGCTGTCGGAGAATGGAAAAACCGATGGATATCGAAAACACGATTGCGAAGCTGAAAGGCCTAAAGGGAGCCAAGATCTTCGAGGCGTATCACTGCACGACTATCAGAGCTTACAGAAAGCGGCGGGACGGGGTCAGTCAGGAACTCACGATTGAGATTTTAGATGCTGGCCCGGACGTGGGCTCAGCCAACCGCTATTCATGCACGGTGTCCGCAGCGAACGGAAAGAAGGCAATCGGCAACGCAGCAGAATCCATCGATGCCGCCTTGGACGTTGTCCACTGGGTTGATCTTGACTGATCTGGACAGGCAGCCCCAGCGAATATGAGAGGGTGAGCAGGCACAGCCCTGCCCGGGGGACACGACGTAACAGGAGGTATGGTCCGATGAGACACATCACCGACTCCGAGGGTGTCCACTGGGAAGCGGATGAGACAGGGTGCCTGGCAAAGCTCCAGGAAGTCATTGTTCACGTTCAATAGAATACGGGCACCGACCGGAGTGACAAACGGTCAGTGCGGCGAGGCTTTGTCAACTTGATGGGTACGGGGTAACGCTCGCCCTATAGCTGTGGGCATTCCTCACGTAGCCGTGGCCGCACTCAATACCCTGATTGACCGGTCGCGCTGCCCCGTCTCTATCCAGTGGTAAATCGTGCGGCGGCTGATCCGCAACAACGCGGTATGTTTCTGACAGACAGTCAAGCGCCGATCAAGATTAGGGTGATGTGGATCAACTCGTTAGCAAGGAATGGGTTACATCATTAGTGGGATACCACGCGACACCAGGGTGAGATCCTACAAGCCACAGGAACCTGAGAAGATGCAGAGTTGTAGTGATCTCATAGACAGTTCGAGTTGGCCTAGGTTCTCCGCATTGTGGCACCGCCGATGGTGCCGAACGCACCCACCAAAAGTGCGGCTGAGGCAGGGTCATTCGGGATTCATGACGCGGACGTATCCATAGGAGACCAGCGCGCACCCCCTCGGAGCGCGTAGACAGACATACCGGGAGACATCTCATGACCGGCGCGTTGGACCAACTATTGGACGGTGAAGCCCCCCTGAACCCCATCTGGCGTTTAGCTAAGTGAGATACGACAGAGAGTAGCATTCACGCGGTGTTTTGGGCATCGATATCATATCTCGGAACCGCCGTACAGACCGGTGGTAGCACGAGACTCACAACAGAACACACAACACGGCCGGCAGCCATTCCGCGCTTTCTACACATTCCATTTGGCCGGAGGAGGTCTTGAAGAAGGTTACGGGCGATGCAGATTCCTGCTCCGTCGTGACGCTTAGGTAGTGTGACCCAACCCCCTCTTACTCCTCTCTCAATGCGTCCACCGGATCCACACGGCTGGCACGCACTGCGGGAATCACGCTTGCTGCCACGGAGACCATCAGCAACAACACGGGCACCACAACGAATGTCAACGGATCGCGAGCCTCGATGCCGAAGAGCTGGCTCTCAATCAGCTGCGTCGACGCGTATGCCGCGGCAACGCCCAAAACCACTCCGACGAGAGCGAGTACCACGCCTCGACCCAAAACCGTACCGGCCATATCTCGCTGCAACGCTCCAAGCGCCTTGCGGATTCCGATCTCACGAGTGCGGCGCGCGACCAGAAAAGCCTGCACGCCGTAAAGCCCGACGGCGGAGAGCAGCAGGGCGAGTATGCCGAACAAGAGTGCGAAAACCGCCATTACACGGAATTGACCCAGCTCGACCGCTACCACATCCTCGAGCGTCCGTATGTTGAATATCGCAATGTTGCGATCGTAGTCTTGGATAACCTGCTGAACCTGGTGAACCATCGCCATCGGATCACCTTCAGTCGCGATAACGAACGTTACCTGCGGTTCGTGATCCTGGAAGAAAGCCGCGTACGTCTGGGGTTCTGGTTCTTCGCCGATGTCATAGTAGACAGCATCACCTGATACACCAATGACGGTCCACTCTGGTCCGTCCGCGCTTCTGAGAATGGTCTTACCGACAACGTTCTCACCGGGCCACACCTGCTCCGCAACTCGTTCGTTCACGACCACCACATACGGCCCTTGGGCGTCGTCAGTCCCAACGAATCCCCTGCCGGCTACGATCGGTATTCCCATCGTTCCGAAATAGCCCGGTCCGATAATGTTGAATCCCGTGGCA
>JBDGYW010000706.1:0-4677 GCA_039588935.1 Gemmatimonadota bacterium
TATCCACACAGCGGCAACTATCGACGCAATCCGCATTACTTGAGGATGCGTGGCTGTTCGTTCCAGGACTTTGTACGAGAGGTGGCAACCGGAGCGATACACGACGGGCACACGTGGCGGCAGGTGGACTTGCTGCACTTAGATGGCGAGATGGTGGTCGATCAGGTGTTCCGGTTTGAGCGGTTGGCCGCGGTGTGGGCCGAGTTGCAGGACTTGCTGGGGCTGCCTGATTTGCCGCACGACCGAAAGAGCGAGCACCAGCCGTGGCGTGAGTATTTCACGGGGGACCTGGAGCGGTTGGCAAAAGAACTGTACGGTGGCGACTGCGAGGCGTTTGGGTACGAGTGGTGAAACTTTGCATCGTCGGACAAGGCCCAACCGCCGAGGGCCACGGAGAGGAGATAGACGCTTGCGATTGCGTCGTGCGCATCAAGACGTGGTGGCACGCCGGCGCAGAGGACGCGGGCAGCAAATGGGACGTACACGCTCATTATGGTGATGGATTTTGGGATGAGCGGCCGGAGTTCCACGGCGAGCATTGGTTTACGCAGCCGATTTGCCAGGTGCGACAGAACCCGTTTGGCTGGTCGCGGCTGGCGCACATTGCGAATCACGCTCGATATGAGCCTGTGCGTTTTGCGCCGGATGCGCTTTGGGATGCCGCGTTCGCTCGCATCGGCAGACATCCGTCCACTGGGTTCGTCACGGTGGCGATGGCGATGGAGATTGTGGACCCGGCCGAGCTTGTGCTGTTTGGATTCGACGGCACGACTCCCGACAAGCCGAGGCTTTACAACGATGCCCGAGGGCCCGTGGATACCAAGTGCTCGCACGACCAGCTCGCCGAAAAGCGAGCGATAGCGGAACTGTTTGACGGGACTTGGCTGGGGAAGCCGAGCCGGGTGAGGTTGGTGTGGCCGCAGATGCCGGAGTTGGGAGGTGTCACGGTTCACCCGCGAGCCGGTAGCATTGACAGACCTTGACAAGCACATGGATGCCGTGATAAGGCGAAACGTAGATACGGGCGACTATTGCGTGGTGTACGACGGGCCGCCGAATTGGGGAAAGAATGAGTCTGGTTGACCGATGACAAAGATCCTACTCATAGCCTACGACAACGATTCCCATATCGGGTTCTTCCCGATGGGGCTCGCTGCGCTTGCGGCCTACTGTCGCCAGCACGGCTGTGAGGTGGAGATTTACAACCAGGACATCCACCACTACCCAGACGAGCACTTGACGGAATACCTGAACGCCAACCGCTACGACATCGTGGGACTGTCGTTCATCGGGGCGTACTATCCCTATCAGCGGGCCAAGGCGATATCGGCAGCGATACACGCCGCACGGCGACGGCCCGATTATGTCATAGGTGGCCATGGACCATCGCCGGAACCCGAATACTTTTTGCGGCTGCTCGGGGCCGACGCTGTTGTGATGGGCGAGGGCGAAGAGACGTTCATTGAGTTGGTGGATGCGTTGGCGACGGGATCGAGCCTTGCGAGCATCGAGGGGATAGCCTATCGCGTGGCGGGCGACGTACACGTCAACCCACGACGCCAACCAATCGACGACATCGACAGCCTACCCATGCCCGCATACGACTTGTTCCCGATGGAGGTTTACAGATTGCGACGTGACGCGGCGCACGTTCCCGGCATCGGCAATCGGTTTTCCATCCAGATGCTTTCTGGGCGGGGCTGCAAGTTCCACTGCAATTTCTGTTATCGGATTGATGAGGGGATGCGGTTACGGTCGCCGGGGGCGATTCTGGAGGAGATGGCCTACCTGCACGCACGGTGGGGCGTTCAGCATTTCATGTTCTACGATGACCTTCTCATGGAGTCGGCCGCCAGAACTATCGAGCTGTGCGAGGCGTTCATCAAGTGGGGGCCGCCTGACATGACATTCATGTGCCAAGGGCGGCTTAACTACGCCGTGCCCGAAGTGTTGCAAGTGATGAAGCGGGCGGGGTGCAAATACATCTACTACGGCATTGAGTCGTTCAATGACGACGTGCTAAGGACGATGCGGAAGGCTCTCAATACCGAGGCGGTTTGGCGGGGCGTGATAAACACCCACGCGGCGGGGATACGGTTCAGCCCGAATATCATCTTCGGGAACATCGGGGAGACGAAGGAGCACTTGCAGAACAGCGTTGACTTTCTGCTTAAGGCCGACGACTGCGCCCAGTTGCGGGCTATCAAGCCGGTCACGCCATACCCCGGCTCGCCGCTGTACGATCACGCGATAGAGCAAGGGCTGCTGGAGGGACCGGCGGACTTCTACGAAAACAAGCACACGAACACGGATTTACTCTCTGTCAACTTTACCCCGATGACTGACGAGGAGTTCTACGACGCACTGGACGACGCCAACCGGCAAGTCGTCGGGCACTACTGCGCGGAGCTGGAGCGGCGCTACCGGCGGCAGTTGGCGAGTTTGTACCGAGACAAAGACGCGAGCTTTCGGGGGTTTCGGCATGGATGAGACACGGGAGCGGTGGGAAACGGTGATGCAGCCGAACGAACTGAAGTATTGGTTCAGCGCGGATGTGTCTGGTGCGTGCAAAGACAAGCACCCCCCCCGCGCGCACGCCACGCGGATCTGGCAGCGGTTCGAGGTTCACCCTGACGACTACGCGGGCAAGACGGTGCTCGACGTTGGGTGTGGACCTACGGGTAGGATGGCATGTTTCGAGACGGCAACGCTCGTGGGGCTGGACCCGCTGGCAGATTACTACCGCCGACTGTGGCCCACGAGGCTCGGGGAATATGCCACGCTCTACTCAGTGCCGGCAGAGGAACACGTCGAGGCGCTCAGTGGGGCGTGTGCGTTTGTCGGCTGCATCAACTGCCTCGACCATACATACGACGCGACGTTCGTGATTCGGAACATCGCCGCCTACCTAATGCCGGGCGGGCTGGCAGTAGTGAGCACGGACGCCCACGACACACCACCACCCGACGAGGTGGCGGACGAACTGCACACCTGGCTTGTGGCTGGCGCGATCACGCAAGCGATAGAGTCGGCGGGGCTGCGAGTCGAGCGATACGAGACGGGCAAGGCGTACCCAACACGAGACGGCTGGATGGACGGCTACACGGAAGCCACAACGGCGCATCACTGGTGGCTAAGGAAGGCGTGATGGGAGCGACAATGGCCACACAATGCCAATGGATAGACAAGCCGTGGGGGCGGGTGATGCACATTCTCGACGTGAGTGTTCTGCAAACCGAGGCGGGATACCAGTGCAGTCGCCACTATCACGAACACAAGATAAACCTCTTTGGCGTTGTGAGCGGTTCCGTGGTGATTACCGAATGGGAGGAAGGCGACCGTACACGGCACACCATCCTCCGTCCTGGCGACACCTACTCGGTAGGTGCAAAAGTTGTCCACTGGTTTGGCGTCATCGAGTCGGGGATGATTGTGGAGCGTTACACGTCCGCCGAAGGCCAGCCAGTGTTGGCCGCTGACATTTATCGTTGGGATGAGGGCGGCAAAATGCCGGACGGTGAACTGGAGCAGTTGAGGCAGCAACTATGAACACCAGCCGGTTGCGAACACTGAGCGACTACCTCACGTCAGAGGCACTGTGCGACGTGCTCTCGGAGATGGGCGTATCCGGTCACGTCGCGGGGCTGTCTCCGAACTGGAGCCACGCGGGGTTCCTCGGTCGCGCGAAAACGTTGCACCTGAGAACGCTACGGGGCGGCGAAGATCCCGACGGGATTTATGATGCTCTGAAGTCTTACGATACGATCGGCGATGGGGACGTTATCGTGGTGCAGACAGACGCGCCCGAATATGCTTACTTTGGCGAACTGAACGCCACCCTTGCGAAGCACCAAGGCGCGGCGGGGGCTGTTATCGGCGGAAAGACACGGGACATCGCGGCGACGGTGCGGATGCGGTTTCCTGTGTTTGCGTGTGGTGGTACGCCGCGCGACTGCAAGGGCGAGGTGACGCTAGATTCGATCGGGGAGCCCGTTGTAGTGGGCGGTATTGTCGTGCGCGAGAGCGACCTGGTATTTGCTGACCCGGGCGGCGTCGTGGTGATCCCGACGCAGATTGAAAACGAGGTGATACAGAGGGCCGTTGAGGCAATATCCAAAGAGGCGAGCATTCGCCGAACTCTGCTTGACGCAACGATACAAGACGCAATAGCCCAGCACGGGACTTTCTGATGATCGTCGCCTTCATCCACGCCAAAGCGAACAGCGAACGACTCCCCGGTAAGAACCTCTTGCCGCTGGGCGGGGTGCCGCTGTTCGTTCATGCCGTGCGGGCGGCGTTGGCGGCGGAGAGTGTAGGCCGCGTGTTCGTCGATAGCGAGAGCGAGGAAATCCTGCGAATTGGGCAAGAGTACGGAGCAGAACCAAAAAGCCGTCTGACCGAGTTGGCGACCAACGAGACGACCGGTGATGATCTGGCGTCGTGCCAAGCGCGCCGCGTGTCATTGTCGGAGGCCATCGTCCAAGTCGTCCCCACCTCCCCGTTCATCCGTCCCGAGACGATTGACCGAGCGGTGAACCAACTACAACTTCAGGGCCTCGATAGCGTAGCGGGCGTGCGAACGGAACGACTCTACCAGTGGCAAGACGGGCGGCCAGCATATCGACAGAATGGGCGCCTGCCCAACAGCAACGAACTCCCGGCGACGACGCGGGAGAC
>JBDGYW010000707.1:0-3911 GCA_039588935.1 Gemmatimonadota bacterium
ACGAGACAGGAGTTTCTGGACAAATACACCAGTCGAAAACAGCGATCCTATTCCCTGCGGGACAAGCCCAAGGGATTCCGGCCCGTGAAGCTGAGGGTGGAGATCGCCGAGCTTGACTTTCCAGGTGAGATCGAACAGATCGTTGCGGGTAGTGCGGCCAAGGCGAAATGCAGGCTGGAGGTCTACGATCCGGCCAATCGCGAATTGATCGGCACGGCAGAGATCGGCGTCGCTGAGGCCCTTCCGGGCGTTCCGATTGCTCCGATCGCTATGGCTATACGAGGCGTTGAGAGCCTGATTGTCGGCGCGTACACCCGAAAACACGTGCTGGATCTCGTTGAGAAACTCAGCCGCGAGAGCGTGAAGGTACTGGACGAGGCCAAAAAGCGGTAGCGCTTGCGCCAGACCGAACGCGAAGGGAGGCGCCCCAACGATGGCTCTTGTCAAGTACCTGGTGATGGTCTCGGTCATGTTCCTCATGTTGGGTGTGGGGCTGCGCACCCCACTTGGGGAGGTCATCAATGTCGCCAAGAAGTACCGACTGGTGATACGCGGCGTGGTGGCGAACTTCCTTGTGGTTCCTTTGCTGTTCTACCTGGCTCTTACCTGGCTTCCCTTTTCTCCCGACGTTGTGATCGGCCTTCTCATTATGGCGGCCGTACCAGTCGCCCCGATGGCTCCCCCGTTTGTCGGCATAGCCAAAGGAGATGTTCCTTACGCCGTCGGGCTGATGACTATCGTTGCTCTGCTCTGCGTGCCGCTGACACCTTTGATTCTCGTTCTGTGCCTTCCCGCGAGTGAGGGAGGATTGGAGCTAGACGTTCTGAAGATCATCCAGACCCTGTTGACCGCCCAGTTAATCCCCATTGGTCTGGGAATGGCGATTAATCACGTCAGTCGGAAATGGGCAGAGAAGCTGCTACGAATCGTTCCCAAGATCGGTCAAGTCGGTCTTGTCATCAGTATTGCCTTGATCGTAGCTGCACAGGGCAAGCTGATTCTCAACCTCGGCGTACTGCCCAATCTGGCCGCTTTTCTATTCATCATCGCTTCTCTCCTCGTCGGGGCTGTGATGATGATCGGCGAGACGACTGGGAGACGACGATCACTGGGCATATCGACAGCGATTCGTAACGTGGCGCTTGGCCTACTAGTAGTAAACAGCAATTACCCAGGGACACCGGCTGTAGCCATTGTCCTTGTATTCGGAGTCCTTTCCATGGTCGTTGCGTTTGCGTACGGCAAGCTGGCGGCTGGGTTGGAAGCCCAGGGCGCGAATGCTTGACGTTGGCCTGAATTAGCCTCGAAGGGTTCAAAGTCCGTTCAGTAGGAATATGGGTTCAACATGACGGCATCAGAGAAAAACCGGCCCGGCCTTCAGAAATACCTCTGTTCCCTGCTCCCCATCCTCACCTGGCTACCGCGCTATCGGCCCGTGTGGCTGCGTGCAGATATTATGGCCGGGCTAGCCGTCTGGGCGATGACGGTGCCCCAGGCGCTCGCCTATGCCGGTATCGCCGGCGTGCCGCCTGTGTATGGGCTCTATGCAGTTCCGCTTGCGATGCTGGCCTACGCTGTCCTCGGCACGTCGCGCACCTTGTCCGTGGGCCCCGAATCCGCAATCGCGATCATCTCCGCGGTCACGGTGGCCGGGCTCGCGGCGGGCGACCCGAGCGAGTTCCTGGCGCTGACATCGTTGCTTGCGACTATCGCCGGCGTGCTCTTCTTGCTGTCCGGCCTCCTGCGGTTGGGATGGGTCGCCAACTTCCTGTCTCAGCCGGTGTTGCAGGGCTTCACCCAGGGCATCGCTCTGACTGTGATCGTCACCCAGGTGCCAGTACTCTTCGGGACGGAGGCCGAATTCGCCCGGATGGTCAGTGAATTGCGCCAATCGTGGCACACGGGCTTCTTCTTACAGGCGTGGGCGGTTCTTGCGACACTACCACAGGCGAACTACCTTACCATGATCATCGGGCTTGGGGCTCTGGTGCTGCTGTTCGGCCTCAAGCGCGTCATGCCGAATGCACCTTCGGCACTAATCGCCATCATCCTTGGCGTTCTGGCTGTTACCGTCTTTGGTCTGGCAGAACGCGGCGTCGCAGTGATCGGCGAGGTGCAGACCGGGATGATCGGCCTGGCGGTGCCCGCGGTGAGCCTCGATAAGGTGGCAGCCCTCGTGCCAGGCGCGTTCGCCATTGTGCTTCTCGGCTACTCAGTATCGCTCAGCGTCGCCGCAGTGGGCGCGAAGGAGACCGGTGAGGAGATCAACCCGAACCAGGAATTGGTGGGCCTCGGGGTGGCGAACCTCGGGGCAGCGTTGAGTTCCGGTTTCGTGGTGTGCGGCAGTCTGTCGCGGGGGGTCGTGATCAGGCGGGCCGGCGGCCAGACCCAGGTCGTCTCCCTCATCAATGCCGCCCTGGTACTCTTGACGCTTCTCTTCGCGCTTCCGCTGTTTTTCAACCTGCCCAGCGCGGCCCTGAGCGCGGTTGTGATCCAGGCGATGCTTGGTCTGGTGAACATCGCCTACCTCCGGCGGCTGTTTCGGATCGACCGCGGCGAGTTCGCCTATGCAATGGCCGCAATGTCTGGCGTGCTCGTGCTGGGCATCCTGCAGGGCGTGGCGCTAGGAGTAATCCTGTCGCTCGTCGTTCTCATCCGTCGCGTCAGCCACCCCAAGACGGCGGTGCTCGGGCGGCTGCCGGGTACTGACGCCTATCGCGATATCACTGTCTGCGCGGAGGCCGAAGCATTCCCGGGGCTCCTGATCTTCCGCTTCGACGCCCCGGTCATCTTTCCAAATGTTGGCCACTTCACCCGCAGAGTGCGGGGTCTCATCACCGAGGCGGCGTCGCCCGTACGTGAAGTGCTGGTCCCTGCGCAACAGATTAACCAACTCGATTCGACTGGCGCAGATCAGCTAAGGCGGCTGCACGCCGAGCTGGAGGCGAAAGGGATTGTGTTGTCCTTCGCGGAAGTAAAGAGCGCGTTGCAGGAGGCGATGCGCCGGACCAGCCTGGCCGAGACGATTGGCGCGGACCGCTTCTACGAGTCGATCGAGGACGGCGTCCAAGCGTTCCTCCGACTTAAGGAACAGGCACCAGCGGAGCAGGAGTGATTTGAGCGAAAGTGGACCGTGTAGAAGCTGGATGAGGCACGTCAAGGAGACTCGCCAGGACGTTGTGGAGATCATTACCATGAGTCGAAAAAGAAACCCGCAAATACGAATGGAGGAGGAACGAGAGGGGACAAATATAGTCAGAGATCTGGCGAGATTCGCACTGGTCCGCACGGCTTTCTCATCCGAACGTTCGCTGATGGCGTGGATTCGTACATCTGTATCATTGTACACGTTCGGTTTCTCGATCGCTACGTTCGCTGGTCACCTGCAACAGCGGTCAGAAAGTGCGTGGTTCTTGCCAAACGTACGTCGGCTGAGCCTTGTCTTCATCTGTCTGGGAATCCTGTCGCTCATGCTTGCAGCGGTTGAACATGTCAGCAGGCTTCGAAGGATGAAAGAGTTGGGGCTGCCACGCATCTCAAGAAATTCTCTGCCAATGGTGGCATCAGTGCTGCTCCTTGCGATTGGACTCGTTACGTTGATTGGCGTCGTCTTGAAGTGGTCTCTGTAATATGGCGGAGCAACGCGACGGTGGGCACTATCAGAAACATGCTGTTCGGCATCACTCAAACAGAGGTCGACCATTTGGAACGACCGAAGCACCGGTGACCCGGAGATGTTAAAGCACGCTTCCGTGGCGCGGACGCCACAGGATGGAGTTCCCCTTATGACTGAGACAGATGAACCGCGATCATCACCAAGTAATGAAGACGCCAAGACGGCACAACCACCGAGGGACCTGCGGCGTCCCGCAGCGCTAGTGCGTACGGCGTTCTCTTCGGAGCAGACACTA
>JBDGYW010000708.1:0-3910 GCA_039588935.1 Gemmatimonadota bacterium
ACTGCTCGGTGCAGCAACTCAATCAACATCGCAGGTAGAATCGACACGCTTAAGTCCATATACGTGGCGTAGGTGCATCACGGTGATTTCGCGCCGGGGACGAGCACGGGTGCTTTTCGCAGCGCCACCGCTCGTCCTGCTCGCTGTGTTGGCGCTGACGGTGAAGTACACGCATACGTCATTTTGGTGAAGGGGCGTAACCCTGGACCAACCGCATCCAATGGAGAATCCCGATATGCCAATCGAAAAGCAGCCACAATCTAGAAGATCTTTTCTGTCCAACAGTGCGAAGGGGATTGCCTCCGTCGGGCTTGCGGGCGCGGCGCCAGCTGTGGTCGCAGCGCAATCGAAACAACAGCAGGGCCCCGCGCAACCGATTATGCGCACACTGGGGAGAACCGAAATCCAGCTGCCCATCGTGAGCATCGGGGCCATGAACAGCGACTCGCCCGCACTCTATCATCGCGCCTACGATGTGGGTATCCGCCACTTCGACACTGCAGAGGTATATCTACAGGGTAGGAGCGAAGAGGTGCTCGGCACGTTCATGAAGGAGCGGGGGAATCGGGACGAGATCTGTCTTTCCACTAAGATTGGATGGAGCATACGCAATGTCGAGCGTTCCCGCTTCAGGAGTGAGCTGGAACGAACCTTCGAAGGCTGCCTGAGGCGCCTGCAGACTGATTACGTCGATATCCTCTACCACCACTCGCGCTCGGACGCCGACGGTGTGAACGACGAGATTGCCGGCGAGTACTTCGAGGAGCTTCAGCAACAGGGAAAGATCCGATTTGCGGGATGCTCAACGCACTCGGGTCAGGCGGAAGTGCTCAACGAGATGGCCAAGGGCGATCTCTGGACGGTGGCTGAGGTGGCATTCAACGTGACCATGGCGCAGAACCAGGAGCTACTCGAGGCAATGCGGAACGCAACCGACAAAGGCGTCGGGATCATTGGGATGAAGGCCTTGGGAGGTGCACGGCGTGGGCCCGATTCCGGAGCCGAGGTGCCGGCTTTCAACAAAACCGCGATGCTCAAGTGGGTGCTGAACCACGAAGAGGTAACCACGATCATTCCGGGAATGACGACCTTCGATCAGCTGGATCTGGACTGGTCGGTGGCATCGGACCTTACCTACACGGAGGAGGAGCGGAGCTTCCTTGCGGAGAGAGATCTCCAGGGCAAGGTCCAGTTCTGCCAGCAATGCAAGGAGTGTCTGCCGACCTGTCCGCAGAACGTCGATGTTCCAACGCTGATGCGGACGTACATGTATGCGGCTCAGTATGCCAACTTCACTCACGCCCGTCAGACGTTGGATGAAATCCCGACGGGTCAGAGCATCTTTGCCTGCGGCGCGTGTACGGAGTGTACGGCCCGGTGCAGCAACTCAATCAACATCGGGAGCAGGATAGACACGCTCAAGTCTATGTACGTGGCGTAGGCACGGGCAGTTCTAATCGCCGAAAAGAAGTATCCCGAAGCTCTGGAACTCGTGGAAGCTGCCGCTGACACGAGCCCAGAACCATGCGGTAGGGGTCTCGCTGTCGTGGTCCACGCGGTAGAAGTTCGCGCGCCAGACTGAGCCGGGCGAAGGTGGCACGCCCTGCAAGGGCTCCAGCAGCGCCCACGGCAAAAACACCTCTGCCCGCCAGCCCGTGATGGCCGCACCGGGCTCGCGCGGGCCTCCCAGCGTCGTCGTGGCTCTGCGCGTGAGGCGCTCACCTTCGTAGTGCCACGGCCGCCAACCCAGGAACTCCCCCTCGAAGTTCGGGATCAAGATCGGCAGCTCGTATCCGAGCGGGGAGATCTCGTACTCGAAGTAGACGGGGTAGGCCTCGTCGGTCCACAGGAACACCTCGAAGACGTCCTCGTGCCAGAGATCCGAGAAGTCCTCGGTCATAGTCGCCGTGACTAGGGAGTCGGTGCCGTCCATCAGGACGTAGAGGCCGGTCGTGGAGTAGAGCACCTTCACGCGGGTCTCGTAATCGAGTCCCCCCTCTCCTCGCCGCTCAAGCGGAACCCAATTGGCACGCTCCCACTGAGGTGCGGACCCGTCTCCGGTGAGATCGAAGTCTTCCGTCGAAATGACCGTCATCTCCGGAAGGTCCTGTGTAGTCTCGCCTCCCACCGTCTCTTGGCCACGGCAGCCGGCCCCGGTCAAGATTCCAGCACACATGCATGCGGCTGCCAGACTTCGGAAGGACACGGGCAGCACCATCGGATTCCTCCCTGGTAGAGGACGGCATACGGACCTTATGGAATCAGTGTTATGGGGTGAAGTCAAGAACCGGTGGACGAGTCCGTTCACATGGCGCATACTTGAGTGGGCAGTTGAGATACACCAACGCATGGGAAACGGAGAAAAGCCATGAACGTTAGGATCCTGTCATTGCTGTTGTCGGGAACGATGGTCGCGGCTCTCGCTTGTGCGTCGGACGAGGCCGAACAAGCCGCCGCCGACCCCTGCGCAGGAGTGAATGCACTGAGCGAGGCCGAACAAGCCGAGGGCTGGATGCTGCTCTTCGATGGAGCAAGCCTGTCCGGATGGCACGGCTACGGAGGGAGCGGGCTCGAGTCGTGGATGATCGATGACTGCGCGATCAAGTCGGTCGGTACCGAGGGCAACTACGGAAGCGACATGCGGGCCGACCTGGTCACGGACAATGAGTACACGAACTTCGAGTTCAGCATCGACTGGAAGGCCACCGATGCAAGCAACAGCGGCATCATGTACGGGGTGATCGAGGCCGAGAGGTACGGTGCCGCGTGGAATACGGGGCCCGAGTACCAGCTGGTGGACGACGTGGGCTTCCCGGAGGAGTTGCCGGCGGTGAACCTGACGGCGGCCGACTACGACATGCGTGCGGCAGCCGAGGACAAACCTCTGAGGCCGATCGGGGAGTGGAACACCAGCCGGATTCTCGTGAACGACGATCGTGTGGAGCACTGGTTGAACGGGACGATGGTCCTGGAGTTCACGCGGTGGGACGACGAATGGGAGAGACTCAAAGCCGCGGCGAAGTGGAAGGATTTCCCCGACTATGGCACGGCCGCAACCGGCCACATTGTGATCCAGGATCACGGCAGCGTGTTTTGGTTCCGGAACGTGAAGATCCGGGAGATCAGTAGCGCGACGCCGTAATGCGGGTTCTCTACATCGGGGGCACGGGCGAGATCAGCTTCGACTGTATCCACGAGTCGATCCGGCTCGGGCACGATGTGACGGTCTTCAATCGTGGCAACAACAATGCAGGGCTCCCGCCCGAGTGTTTTCTGTTGAAGGGTGAGGTCGAGGACGACGAGGCATACCGGGATTTGGCGAGGCGGGACTTCGACGTGGTGTGTCAGTTCCGCCTCTTCACCACCGAGGCGATCGAACGGGACATCGCACTGTTCACGGACCACTGCGGACAATACGTGTTCATCAGCTCCGCGTCGGCGTACAAGAAGCCGGTGCGAAACCTGCCGATAACAGAGGACACACCCCTCCACAACCCCTACTGGGCATACTCTCGGGCGAAAGCGGAAATGGAGACGCTGCTCCGGGGGCAATCCGATCTGCCCTACACGATAGTGAGGCCGAGCCACACCTATCGGACGCGCATGCCGACTGTGATGGGCGACAACATCGTGGTGTCTCGGCTGCTACGTGGGAAACCGGTTGTCGTACACGGCGACGGTGAATCGCTGTGGACGGTGACGCACGCAACCGACTTTGCTCGACCGTTTGCGCGACTGCTAGGCAACTCGCAGGCACTCGGAGAGGCCTTCCACATCACGTCCGACCGCCAGTGGGCCTGGAACGAGATCTTCGAGGCGATCGCCGCGGCGCTCGGCGTAGATGACTTCTCGTTCACTCACGTCGCCTCTGAAACGCTGATTCGGTACAACCCCGAGTGGGAAGGGCCAC
>JBDGYW010000709.1:0-3908 GCA_039588935.1 Gemmatimonadota bacterium
CGCGAAGGGATAGGAGACGGTGCCCGAGCCGGGTACGTCGTAGGGCACACCGATGACCGAGGTGATCTCCGGGTTGGTGCGGCTGTACAGGTCGTCGAGCATGACGTTGAGGTCCTCGCGCAGCTCCAGGGTGCCGTACTGGTGAGTTCGGTAAGCGCCGTTCAACTGGCCGTACACCTCGGAGTCATAGTGATCCGCGGCCACCTTGGCGAAGATTTCATTGTAGCCGTCGTCGTTGGAGTCGGTGGCCTTGTTCTCGAAGCTGACCCAGTCCTCGAACACAATCTCCACCCAGATCTCGCCCTCGTGCAGGTAAACCCGCTGGAGGGTCTGAGGCGGGAAGGTGCTCGAGCCGCCCCACTTCTGGCCCTCGACCGCGTAAGTGACGTAGTAGAGCCCCTGGGCCTTGTCGATGTCCCACTTGGTCAGAAACAGCTTGACCGCCGGCTCCCACAGAAGCGGCTGGGCCATCTCTTCCTTGGTCAGCGGCGTCTTGCAGATCGAGTCCTTGATGCTGCCCTCTTCGAAAGCCGGCAGGCCCTCGTTGGGCGCCCCGGCCGGGATGGGAAACTCCCACGCCCCGGCGGTAACCGGCGACTCCCCGGATGTGTCACGAAACAGCGCCGGGTTGCGGAAGTACAGCCCCAGGTCGATATTTGCCCGGGTGGGCGGCGCGATGTAAGCGATCGACGTCTTATCGGAGGTCCAGTCGAACGACTCGTTGTAAGTCTCGGCCAGGGCCTTGTCGTCTTCGGTCACCTGCAGCGCCTTGGCGGTCAGGGTGATGTCCAGGGTGTTGTCCTGCCCGGCGGTGATGGTTGTATCCTCGCTGTGATCCTCGAACCAGTCGGCGGTGACCTCCACGGTCGCGCTGCCCTCGGGAACGTCGGCAATGCTGTAGGCGCCGGTATGATCGGTAGTGCCGGTGAGAGTCCCCACAGTCACCTCGGCATCCCCGACCCCGGCCTGATTTGCGTCACTAATCGTCCCCAGCAACGTCCCGGTCTGCGCCCCGGCCGGCACGGCCAGCAGCAGAACCGCCAATGAAATCAATAAAGTGGATGGTATGCGCATGTTCAACCCTCTCTGGAATTTGGACTATGGAGTAGTATCCGTGCAGGGCCCAAGCTTGTCAATCCCTCCCGGCGACCCGGTCCGCTGGTCCCAGTGATCCTTCAGGTCAGTCGACAGGTTGAAGGATTGCCGTGAACGTGCCGCGAACCGAGTTGCCGTCGTTTGTGCCAAACTGGCTGAGGGCTGTCTGACCACCAATTACTTCTGCGATCGGAGTTCTGCCGGTTTCATAACCACTGTCGTCAAGCTCTATCAAGTAGAGGGTCGCTTTGGCCGCCCCCGCGCTGCCGAAATCTATTGCAGTACCGGGTGTGGTGTCCGCAGGCAACTCGAGAACCAGAGCTCTGATCAAGTTGAGGGTGATGATTCCCAGCAGTCTCACGTAGACTTTTCCTTCGACGTCGTCGAACCAGGCAGAGCCCCAATGAATGTATACATGTTCATCTTCCAGGTTGCCTTTTGCCAGGGTGCTGCCCTGTGTGCTGCCGATTGTCATGTCGAAGTCACCTGATATTTCGTTGTCTCCGGCGAACTCGCCCAGCAGACCCTCGATGTTGCCTTTCAAAACCTCGGGCAGATCGCCTTCCATTTTGTAGCGAATGACCATTTCTTCGTCCAGAAGCATGTTGAAGGGAGTACCTTGTTGTATCAATTGCTGCGCCAGTTCTGCGTCCGGATCGATGGCCACGGTGAAGCTGAGCCCGTATCTGCTCTTGTAGTCGCAGCAGAAGTCCAGTAACGCTTGTCGCTCGCTGCTGCCTTGATCATCCGCGGAGAGCAGCAGCAGGATCTCCAGGCCTTCGTCGTAGTAAGGTTCCTGAAGATCGCGCTCCATGGACAAAGCCTGTTGCTGGCTGTATGGACAAGTGCCCGAGTGGATGGTTACCAACACGATTCTGGATCCAAGGAAATCTCTGAGTTCAAGATCCCTTCCGGTTGCCTGACCGCCCTGACATATGCACTCCTCGACCATGAAGCTCTCGATCGTATCGCGGTATTCGGTTCCATAAGGACCGTCCGGATATGCCATGCATTCTCCGCCAGTTGTGCAGACTTCGTACTCACCACAGCACAGTCCATGGCATTCCAGGAACGAGCACTCGCAGCTGCCCGTGTCTTTGCACTCCATGTTGGCCGAGCATTGTCCGCAAGTTCCGCCACAGCCGTCTGGTCCGCATTCCCTGCCGGAACAGTCGGGCAGACAACAAACCTGGCTGCTGCAAACCTCGCGCTGGGCGCAGCAGTCCCCGAAGCATTCTAGAAAGTCGCATTCGCACTGGCCGGCACTGCAGGTTGCGCCTTGCGGGCAGGTGCCGCAATCGCCGCCGCAACCATCACCACCGCATTCTTTCTGGTGACAATCCGGCTTGCAACTTACGTCTTCGTATTTACTGCAGTCCGACGCAGCTAGTCCAAGAATCAACACAGCGCCAAGTGTTATTCGGGCAGACACCTTCCTGTAGCCCCCAATGCCTATCAACCAGTATCCGTATCTGGCGAGTGCATGTCAATCCAGGATGCACCTCGACAATTCATTCAATCGGCAATATCCTTCTGCAATGGTGGATACCAAGCCGATTTCCAAGAGAAGGCGGATTGTTTTCGCGGTGCTGGATCTGGTGACCGCGGCGGGGGTGGGGATTCTGCTCAAGATCGGCTGGACCAGTTCCACGCTGTTTCTGGTTCTTGCCGGTCTTCTGGTTTTGCTGCTGGTGGCTTCAGCGGTGGGGCTGATAGTCGGCAAAAAGTGGGGGCGGTGGTTGGCGCGGATTGCGTCGTTTTATCAGTTGGGATTGCTGCTGTTGCTCATTCTGGCGGTGGTATTCGGGGCGTCATATCTGTGGGGGCTTTACGGCAGCGTAGGGACCGGCGCGGCGCTGATCTTCATCGTAATTGCCGCACTGCTTATCGAGGCGCTGGGGCTGTTGCCGCTTTTCAAGCTGCGTGCGCTGGGGTTTTGCGAAACATATAGCGACAAGTGGCCGAGGTGGCTGAGGTGGGGGAGTGTGGGGATTTTGGTCTTTGCTGTGTTGCTGGCATTAGTGGTGCAGGGAGTGGTGGCGTATCCCGGTTGGGAGCCCTTGAGTGAAGAACAGCGCACGGCCCTGCTCAAGACACTGGCTGCGGCGGTGGAAGCGGAACCGGGCGGGGAGATGCCCGCCGAAGGCGAGGGCGGGGATCTGTATGTCCTGCGCTTGATGTCAGGCGGAAAGGCGCTGCTGCGGGTGCAGGCCCGGGGCAATGTCGATGAAGCAACTCAAAAGCTTGCGGTGATGATCCGCGCGGGGGAGTGGGACCGGGAGCTGAAACCCTACGTGGTGGTTGACCGGGTGGTGGCGCGCGGCGGCGTGATTCAGGCGCCGCTTTTTTTTGCGCTTTCGATCGTGCCCGGGCTGGACGGGCTGGGGGGCGAGGTTGACGGGCGGGAGGTTGTGTTGCTGCCCCAGGAGCTGATCAACCGGCGCATGCTCACCCGCGAGCGGCCGATTCGCTTCGTGCCGGATTTCAAGATGGGGGTCAGCCGCACGAATGCGCAGAAGCAGCTGTGCCATCTGGCCGGTCAGAAGAGAAAGTGCCGGGTGGAGGGGCTGCACCGGCTGCGCACCGAGTCCTTTTTGCTCCACGGCGACCGGGCGGTTCCCATTGTCCGCGGGCGCCCGCCGCGGCCCGAAGTCGATCGGGAGACGGCCCGGCAGGCCGCCCGGGCGGGGGGCGATTATATTTTGCGGGCGCTCAACCAGGACAACCGCTTCACCTACAAGCTTGACGGAGTCTCCGGGAAGATCACCCAGGGTGGCTACAGCCTGCCGCGACATTCCGGGACCACCTGGTTT
>JBDGYW010000710.1:0-3906 GCA_039588935.1 Gemmatimonadota bacterium
GATGATGTCTGGCTCCCCAGATGATCAGTGTTTCGAACCGCCATTCTGGTTCGAAACTGCATGCACCTGGTTGCCCAGGCGATCGCGGTTTCGGAAAGGGGGCAGCTGGACTAAGTTCCACTCAGATCTCTGGTCTTCCCCCGTCACTCCTCAGATCTCGACCCTGACGCCACCGATTCCAGTCGGTTTGCGCTCGCGAACTTTCGCGGGCGCACTACAGTACACCACCACTACTTCGCCTCAGGGGCAGATGGCCAGCCTCTCGGCCCCCGACGAGTCCTGACCCCAGCTTCCGGTCTTTGGCTTGGACGGGCGGTTCAGGTAGAAGAACACGCTGCCCGCTGGCGGCAGGGTCGGATCAATCCAGAATGTCTGCGATTTCGTCGAGCCGACGCAGTCTGCAGAAAAGTCCGGATGCGGAGATCGTTGGACCTCGTAACGGTTGGCCCCTGCCTGCGGAGTCCAAGAGTACTCCGTGGGGTCCGCCGGGTTATGGAAACTTGAAACTCCTGACGTCTCGTCGATGATTCCGTACCCGAAGTTCCCCGGACACTGGTTGTCGGCTCCGTCGTTGACTTCGGCAGCTTCGGGGTACGTTGCCTCCTCTCCATCGTCGCAGTCAAATCCCCCAAGAAGCGTCTGCGGTCCTCCAGGACATTGTGTTGCTACCGGACCGCACTCCACGAACCCATCTCCGTCGTCGTCGATCTCATCAGCGAGAATAGTTGGCCACTCCGGGTCGCTGCAGTTGTTATTTACACCATCACACACCTGCGGTGCGGCCGGGAAGGTGCATACGTCCGCGTCGTGACACTCCCCATTGCAGAGAGCAAAGCCGTCCATGTCACCATCGATTTCGTTGGAAGGCACATCCGGCCAGAATGGATCGTTGCAGTCGTTGTTGAGCCCATCACAGATCTGAGGTGCGCCTGGATACACCGTGCCCTCAGAATCGTCGCAGTCCCCCTGGCAGATCATGCTGCCGTCTTCATCGATGTCCAACTCGTCGGCTGGGACATCCGGCCACTGAGGATCGTCGCAGTCGTTATTGAACCCGTCGCAGAGTTGCGGGGCACCAGGAAACGTCATTTCGGAAGAGTCGTCGCAGTCTCCTTGGCATTCCCGAATGCCGTCGCCGTCGTTGTCGATTTCGATGGATGGCACAGCCGGCCAGATCGGATCGTCGCAATCGTTATTGATGCCGTCACACTGTTGCAGAGCTCCTGGAAAAGTCTGATCACTCCCGTCGTCGCAGTCTCCGTCGCAGATTCTGAAGCCGTCGCTATCACCGTCCGCTGTATGCCCCAAGTAGTAGCGACCCCCGCGCCGGTAGCCCCAGACAAGCATCGTATGCCCGGCCCAGACGCCTGTGGGAAATGACAATCCTTCCGGCGCGTTCACCAATGAAATTGGATTCCATGCGTCCAATAGCTGGTTGTAACGTCCACCTGTTCCACGCGCCTCGGCTCCAGAGCCGCTCCAGATAATCATCTCAGTGCCAGTCCAAAGCGAGAGATGACCCGATCTAGGTGACGGCGCGTTCGTAATCGAGGTAGGCGTCCAATTATCGGTAGTGGGATCGTACCGACCACCGGTGTTGGTGGTCGAGAGTCCTCCCCAGACGATCATCTCCTCTCCGGTCCAAATTGCTGAATGCCTAGAGCGTGCAAACGGCGCGTCTACGAGTGTGGTCGCCGTCCAGGTATCCGCCACTGGATCATAGCGGGCTCCTGTGTCGAATTTAATGGGTGAGTCCGCGCCTCCCCAAATTATCATTTCTGACCCGGTCCAAATCGCAGAATGTTCACGGCGCGCTGCCGGGGCGTTCACCATCGAGGTGGAGGTCCAGGTGTCGCTCGACGGGGCGTATCGCCCTCCTGTGTTCATCCCGTTTGAAAAGTCTGTTGTGCCGCCCCAGATGATCATCTCACTGCCAGTCCAAAGGGCGCTGTGCTGAGCGCGGCCAGCGGGAACATTCAAGCCTGAGGTCGGCGTCCATGTGTCCGTGACCGAATGATAACGACCTCCAGTAGAGACCTCCCGGACATCTCCCGAAACGAAGGCACTCCCGCCCCAGACGATCATGTCATCTCCGGTCCAAACCGCTGTATGGCGAAACCTCGCCTGTGGGGAGTTCATCGTTGATGTTGGAGTCCAGTTGTCGACCATTGGATCGTATCGACCTCCGGAATCGACGTAGAACCCCCACTCCTCCTCACCGCCCCAAACGATCATTTCAGTTCCGGTCCAAACCGCCGCGTGCCCGCCCTGCATAACCGGCGCGGTCGCTGCTTCGGTCGGTGTCCAACTGTCCGACACTGGGTCGTAACGACCCCCCGAGTTGAATCCCTCCTTATTTCCCATAAGGCTACCAGGATTGCCACCCCAGACGATCATCAGGCTCCCGGTCCAGATCCCTGGTGCTACCCGACCTGGCGGCGCATTGACGTCAGACGTCGGAGTCCAGACATCGCCGATCGGGTCGTATCGTCCGCCAGTGTTGAGTGGCTGCTCGAAATCAATGACCGAGATCTGACCACCCCAGATCACCATCTCAGTGCCCGTCCAGACAACCGCATGCGAATTGCGTCCTTCGGGTGCATTAACGGCAGCCACGGAAGACCACGAATCAGTCGTGGGCGCATATCGTGCGCCCGTATTGAGGTTGACGGCTGAGCCAGATATGCCACCCCAGATGATCATCTCATTCCCAGTCCAAGCTGCCGTATGGACAGTGCGCCCTTCCGGGGCGGCCGAAACATTGGTAGCGGCCCAAGAATCGGTCATCGGGGCATACCGACCACCTGTATTAACATGTTGGCCCCCACTCCTCCCTCCCCAAACCACCATTTCATTTCCAGTCCAGACCGCGGCATGGAACTTCCGACCGGAGGGAGCACCGATGATTGTCGTGGAACTCCAGCTATCGCTCGTGGGGTCATACTTCCCACCTGTATTCAACTCACCCGAGCTTGGCGTCCCGCCCCACACAATCATGTGCGTGCCTGTCCAGACAGCTGTATGCATCAATCGGGGATTCGGAGCGTTGATAGTCGAAGTTGGGTTCCAGGTATCCAGGGTCGGATCGTATCTCCCACCACTATCAAAACCATTCGGAGCCCCGCCACCCCACACGATCATCTCGCCACCTGTCCATATTGCCGTATGCTTGTAACGCTCCTCCGGTGCACCCACCGTCGACATCGGACTCCAGGTGCTTGTAAGCGGGTCGTATCGTGCGCCGCTCTTACTCAGTCCGTCAATGCCGAAACCTCCCCATACAATGACCTCACTCCCCGTCCACACGGCTGTGTGGTCGTAGCGTTCCGCAGGCACCTGATTTAACGTGCCATTGTCCCAAGTGTCATCCGGGATGCAGGCTGAGCCGGAGGCGAATGTCGAGCCTTCCGCCTCCGGTTTATCGAGATGCGAGGTTCCTGATGACACTGAAACAGCGCGGGTCCGAGTTTCGTCGAATTGCGCAGCAACCTCTGCCCACCACTCACTCCAATGCGTCTTTTTGACTATGTATTGGACAATACCCAGCTTGTCTGAATGTTCAAAGGTGATCACACTGATGACGAACCTGTCTCGCTTCTCGATGATCGGCCCGATTTCCCCCACAGTTCGTGGAAGCCCTGATCGAATAGCGTCAAATCTCCGTGCGTCTAATTCCAGCTCAGTGGTACTGTTCGCGTTAGGCCGAGCGGGATCACCGCGTTGCAGAGAGACACCATCAGGCATTCCTTCGCCGACCCTCCTGATTGTCATGACCCGCTGTCGCGCCCTTATTGCACCATCAATTGATCGACCTCTCGACAATTGCTCGCGCAGAATCTCTGCTTCGCTTCGTGCTTCAGCATGGATCCACATGTCATTTGAGAAGAACGCCCGAGCCAATCGACC
>JBDGYW010000710.1:3932-5950 GCA_039588935.1 Gemmatimonadota bacterium
AGCCAATCGACCCACCAGAATCGGTCGGACAAAGCACTCTTGGATCAGGAATGGATCATTCTCGAGCGCGCTAAAGATTTCTTGAAGGCGACCCGGCAGATGGGTACTGCTAGTGATCCGTTCAAATTCATGCTGAAGCGCTTCGCTAGTGACGGGTGTATTCCACAACTCTCTCAGCGCAACGGATTGTCTAAGGTACGTGCGAACCTTGTCCTCCAGATCGCTGCGGTTCACAGCGCTGCTAAATGTACGGGTCGCCCCGATCTGGTGCGAGTAATAGACTCTCTCAATCGCCTCCTGCGCCTCCACGCGCTCCTGAATAGTCAGCTCTCTTGCTTGCACAGTCGACAGCATCAGAGCAAATAGCGCAGCGCACGACAGAATGTGTCGGATTCTTAAAACCACGATTCCCTTAGGCCTCACGCTACTGAACACCGGTCCCATTAGCCAAGCTTCTCTCGGTATTCGTTCTCCCTTCGCGCCATCCGACACAAAAACGATCCTGCTTCCTAGCCATATCTGTTGGCCAAAGGGCTAGGTATGGCGCCGTTGCGCTATCAGCAGATTCACACTCACGGTTAAGGCTGAGTTCTGATAGCCAGATGATCGACATACACTTCATCTAAAATGTGCCCCCACGTTCTGTTTGTATCTTCCATCTTAACGTAGATCAGGGTTGATTCTGGGATGCCTGTAATAGGATAGATATTGGTGGTCTCCGTCGCGCTGTTGATGACTGCACCCACCACCTCGGTGAAATTCTGTCCATCTGTAGAGACCGAGAACTGAAAGTTATCACCTTCTGTGTTGTCGGGGCGGTACCCCTCAACCAATAGCTCATGTTGGCCAGCCGGCACTCCCCCGAATTGCCAGATTTGTGTCAGGCGCGACTTCCCCGTAACCCTTTCTTCCTTGAAAACCTCGCGCACATTGTTGGAGATCCAAGTATCCTGGTGAGTACCAGATTCAATCGTCCCGGGGTCCGTCTGGAAGTCATTCATTGCCCCAACACCTTGCGGGCACGAGCTTGCCCGGCCGAAGCACATATCGCTGACGCCGGCGGGCAAGATTGTGTAGTAGTACTTTTGGAAGTTCGATACCTCTTCATCTAGGTAGGTCGTGCCAGTTACCTCTGCGATTAACGCCTTCCCCAAATTGCTGTAGTAGTCCATCGAATCTTGTGGTCTGGACGCCGCCCGTAGCTCATCCCCCAGCAAGCAGTTATCTTGCCTCCGGACCGGTCGCACGCGCATTCCTTTCGGAGGCACTGCATGCCGAGAATCGCACATTATCAGAAAATTCCTCTGCCGAAGTACTGGCCGCGCCGCGTCCGATCCGCGGTCATTCAGGTGATTTCCCTGGCCCATTATTCCCTGATCACCACCCGCAGCTGGGCTGCCAACAGTTGGAACGCGCGGGTGCGGCTGAAGCAGGAAAATGACCGTCTTCGGCAGGAACTGTCTCTCCTGCAAGAGGAAACGCGCATCAAGGACGCCCGCATGGCGCGGATCCCCGCCCAACGTCGTCCCCACTACATCCCGATCGAACGACTCGCCATCCTCGAATTGAGGGCGGCGCGTGGGTGGAGCCTCGCCCAAACCGCCGAGCGGCTGCTCGTGACGCCGGCCACGGCGGCCTCCTGGATGTCCCGTCTTGATGAGGGAGGATCACGGGCCATTCTCCAGATCCGTGACCCCGTGAACAGATTCCCCGACTTCGTTGGCTACATCGTCCGGCGATTTAAGGTCCTCTGCCCAACCATGGGCAGGGTCAAGATCGCTCAGTTCCTCTGTCGGGCCGGCCTTCACCTAGGTTCGACCACGGTTCGCCGCCTGCTGCGGGACGCTCCCGGACGAAGTCCTGCTGAGGCATCGATTTGGTGGCTCATGGTTGCCGTCGATCACTACTCCAGGCGTGTCATGGGCCTTAGATTCTTCCCGCAACAGCCTCCCTCCGAGGCCGTGCGCGTGTTCGTTCAGCGCACGATCCGGGACGCCGGCAGGGCGCCTGGACACATT
>JBDGYW010000711.1:0-3905 GCA_039588935.1 Gemmatimonadota bacterium
CCGAAACTTCACGTATCGTGCCGTCTTCAACATCCCAAGCAGCAGATTCCTGCAGCTCTCCGACTCCGGCATGCGTAACATCGTCATCACACGCGACGGCAACTGGGGAATCGGCAGCAACGACCGTCCGTACATCTCCGACTGGGAAGAATCTCGCGCTGACTATTACCGCGTAAATACGCGGACGGGCGAACGGACTCCCATGTTCGAGGCCCAGAAGCGCACCCTCGGCCTCTCGCCAGACGGCAAGCACTTCCTCTACTGGAAAGACGGGCACATCTGGGATTACGCAATCGACAATGGCCGGTCAATCAATCTCACCGAATCCGCGCCGGTCAGTTTCGTGAACGAGCAGTACGACCGCCCCGGTACAAAGCCCCCATATGGTGTCGCCGGTTGGACTGATGACGGAAATGCGGTGGTTTTTAACCACAGGTACGACCTCTATTTTCAGCCTCTCGACGGCAGTGCCGCGAGCGTGCTGACCGAAGGTTATGGCGCCGAGAACCAAGTCCGGCTCCGGTATGTAAGGTTGGATCCGGAAGAAAGGTTCATCGATCTGTCCGATGAGCTCGTGCTTTCGGCGTACGGAGACTTAACCAAACGGTACGGCTATTTCGTGCTGGATGACGGAAACCTCGAGGAGCGGATCTGGGACGACTTGATGGTCACCGGCCTACGGAAGGCAAAGGACGCGGACCGTGTGATGTTCACGATGCAGACGTTTGAGATGTTCCCGAATTACCACATGAGCGACATGCGGATGCGACAGCACGAACAGATCACCGATGCGAATCCGTGGCAATCGGAGTACAGGTGGGGCCGCAGCATCCTGATCGAGTACGAGAACAAGGACGGAGTGTCGCTCCAAGGCGTGTTGAGCATCCCGGACAGCTACGAACCGGGCCATCGACTACCGATGCTGGTCGATTTCTACGAAAAGAACTCGCAGAACCTGTACAGATATCCGCGGGCAATCTTTCGAGACACGCCGATGTTCGGCAAGTACGTGAGCAACGGATACCTCGTTCTTCTCCCCGACGTGCATTTCAACACCGGCACCACACATGACGACATGCTCGACTGTGTTGAAGCGGCGACGAGACGTGTAATCGAGCTGGGCTACGCCGATCCCGAGCGGATCGGGCTTCACGGCCACAGCTACAGTGGCGGCGGCGCGTCATTCATCGCCACCCGCTCAAACATGTTCGCCGCCATCGTGGCGGGCGCGGCTCCCATCGACCTGGCCGCAGAGTTCAACATTCTGTTCCACGGAAGCGGCCAGAACAACCACAGCTACGACATCTACGGTCAGGGGAGGTACGGCACAGATCCATTCAGCAGTTTCGATTTGTACCGTTCACAGTCACCGATCACCTGGGTAGAGACGATGGACACTCCCCTGCTCTATCTGCATGGGAAGGAAGATGGGTCAGTCGAGTATCTACAGGGCATGGAGTTTTACAACGCACTGAGGTTCCTTGGCAAGCCGATCATCTTTGCGTCCTACCCGGATCAGGATCACCATCTGAGCAAGCTCGAAAATCAAAAGGACTTCATGACTCGGATGGAGCAGTTTTACGACCACTACCTCAAGGAAACACCGGCACCCGACTGGATGGTTTACGGAGTTCCTCACCTGCAGAAAAGGCAGGAGGCAAGGGCGTTGATGGAGGGGCGGGAGAGGTAGCCTTCGCTCCAGGGCGCGCCGGCATTTCGCGCAGAGGCCAGAAGTTGCGGAAGGTGATGACCTTGTTGAATACAGGCTGGATGTTGGCTGTATCCATCACCCGGACGACGATCGGATCGGATAGCCCCTCGAACGGGTTGTTAACCTGGGATTCACCGTAAACGACGTGTTGCATCATAACTGCCGAGTTTGGTATCGCTGTCCGGTCACTGTATGCTGAATGCAATACCGCGGTGGAAACTCCGACGGCGAAGACCGAGGAAGGACCGGAGAGATTACGCTCGGTCACTGAGCCCGAAACACCGTCACCCGCGTCTCCCCACCTAGATCGTAGCGTTTGCCTTTGCGCGACAGTTTGTGTTCCTGCGCATGTTCCACGCACAGAATTCGACAAAACGGCACATCCAACCACCGCTTCACTACGCGATCCAGCTTGCGGGATCCGTAGGGTGGGTCCGCGAACGCGATGTCGTATACCTCTACAGGGAGTCGCTCTACAAATGGTATGGCGTCCTGCTTGAAGATCCGAGCCCGGCGTTTGATGGGGAACCTCGCAACGTTGGCTTTGAGCGAGTGGAGGCTGGATGGTCCGTTCTCGACGAAGTCGACCTTTACTGCGCCGCGAGAAAGAGCTTCGAGGCCGAGCGCTCCTGAGCCCGAGAAAAGGTCAAGAATTGACGCACCATCGAGGTCAGGTTCCAGCATTGTCAACCAACGGTCGCGGACGTTTTCGGCTGTTGGCCGCACGCGTCCTCCTGGAGAGACCAGGTTCTTACCGGCCCATTTTCCGCCCACGATCCGCATATCAGTCTCCTGGAGTTCCTCGTGCTGGCAAGCCATGTGTATGCCCACCACCAAACAGGATGTGCCAGAGTATCCCAGACTCAATTCATAAGCAACCTGACGCATCCCGTACTAGACAGGCGGTGGCAGCCCGGCGCAGCCAACCTTGGCTTTCTGTTCGATCCTCGGGTATCATCCAAAAAGCACGTCTGCACGGCTGCCAGCCAAACCCACAATCGTGCGAAGTTGAAGCCCGATGACAAAAAAAACAACTCACTCCAGCTGCTATATGTGCTCCGACGACTGCCCCATTACGGTCGTAAGTGACGGAGACACAATCCTCTCAATAGACCATCCCGATTGTGTTCGAGCTGAGGGGATGCTCGAGCAGCGGGAGAGCCCCGAAAGACTCATATCCGCACTGATCCGCGACCGTGCCGGTGAGGTGTGGTCAGAAGCGTCGTTGGACGAGGCCTTGGAGAAAGCAGCGAAAGTGTTGCTCGACATCCGCGGCCAGCACGGACCCGGAGCTGTCGCCTTTGCGGTAGGCTTCACAAAAGAAGTGCGCCCGTACCTATCGAGACTCGCCCGCGCCTTTGGCACGCCTCACTATCTGACCGAATCGAGCTGCTGCTTTGCCGCCGGCTTCATCGCCGCAACGATCACTCTCGGCAGCGAGTACGAGTACTTTCTAGGCCCTTCGCGACGGAGGTGCCCCGAAACGAAGTGTCGCCTGGCGTGGTCCACGAATCCCTCCGAGAGCATGCTGCCGTACGACGACCACCATCTACTTGTCGACGCTCCCGCTGTGCCGACGATCGTGGTGGACCCTCGTCGTACCGAGCTCGCCGACGTTGCGGCCATCCACCTACGACCCAGGCCAGGCACCGACGGCGCGCTCGCACTCGGACTGGCGCACGTGATCGTCGAGAACGGCTTGCTCGACGAGGAGTTCCTCGCCAAACATGCGCACGGCTTTCCGGAATACCGCGAGTACATTGCCGGCATTACGCCTAGAGTCACGAGCGAGATCACCGGAGTACCAACAGAGGCCGTGGTGGAGGCCGCACTGTTGTACGGTCGCTCTCGGCCCGCGCAGCTCACGATTTCTCCGAGTTCGACCACTCACCACTCCAACGGCATCCAAGCGCACCGCGCGATCCTGCTACTGCCCGCTCTCTGCGGGAACCTGGACGTCGAGGGTGGAAACAGGCCATGGCGCAACCGCCTCAAAGAAAAGAGGGTGAATCTCTCAGAGGAGATCCCATTGTCTGGAGCGCAGCCGATGGGTGCAAAAGAGCATCCGCTCTTCGTGAAACACTTCCGTGAGGCTCAGGGAATGCGACTGGCCGATGCGATAGAGTCGGGTCAAGTGAAAGCGGTATTCGGAATCGGTCTAAACGTAATGATGTGGCCGAACTCCAAGCGGCTC
>JBDGYW010000712.1:0-4335 GCA_039588935.1 Gemmatimonadota bacterium
AATCAATTCTAACTCTACATAAAGGTAAATGTCAAGTATCTTGATGTTGACAATCTGTATGTACAGGTTACCTTCAGAAAACGTTGCCCCCCCGGAAACCGTTAAAGGGTTTGGTTGGATGGTGCAGTTCATTAACGAGATGCCCCTTTGGGCGGTTGCCCTGGCCATTTTCTCACTGAGAATCGTGGACGTTTCGCTTGGTACCGTCCGCACAATCCTGGTTGTTCAGGGCAGGCTAGCTCTGTCGGTTCTCATAGGATTCGTGGAGGTCCTCCTGTGGGTATCTGCGGTGTCGCATGTGATCACCAACATCCGCGAAAGCCCGTTGCTCGCGGTGGCCTTCGCCGCAGGGTTCGCGACCGGGAACGCCGTGGGCATTCTGTTGGAGCGCCGACTCGCGATCGGGACATGCGTGCTACGGATCATCTCCAACGGACAAGGTGATAGAGTGGCAGCCGCGTTCAGGAATGCCGGGCGGGATGTCACGACCGTTGACGGTTGGGACGAAGAGAGACAACGCAAGCTGCTCTACACGACCTGCCCACGGCGAGAAGCGAGACACTTGATTGACCTAGCTAGGGTGATCGACCCCAGTGCCTTCTACACGGTCGATCGATTCTCACAAACGGGCAATGGTGTACCTTTGCCTCACCCTACCGGGTGGCGGGCGGTACTGAAGAAGAAGTGATTTGTGGTGCTGAGGATCATCTGCAGATGGCTGTGTGCATATCGCTCCACATAAAGTAACATGTCAAGCAACTTAATATTGACTTTTCTTGTTGGTGGCTGTATTATATGACCATGAAAGACCACGTCGACAAAGTCATAGAACAGTGGGACGACGAAAGGCCGGATCTAGATGCGTCGGCGCTTGGAGTCCTGAGCAGAGTTGTTCGTCTCGGTAAACATATTGAGGCCGATCTCAGGCAAGCACTTGCCCCATTCGGCCTCGATACATGGAGCTTCGATGTACTTTCAGCGCTCCGTCGACAAGGTGAACCGTACGCGTTGTCGCCGACGGGGCTGCGCCGTGCCGCCCTACTCACCTCAGGGGCCATGACCAATCGGATCGATCGGCTGGAGGAAAGAAAGCTGGTCGAGCGGGTTCCCGATCCGAACGATCGCCGCGGACTTCTCGTGCATCTTACATCAGATGGACTGAGTCTTGTTGATCAGGTGCTCGAGGTCCGCTTCAGGGCTTCTGAGGCACTGGCATCGCGTCTGACCGAGGCCGAGATGAAGAAGCTAACTGGATTGCTCCGAAAACTGCTGCTAACGAAGCCAGAGGAGGTCGTTCCAAGCAGGTGAAAACGACCCCGCTCGTGTTACAGCGAGTCCACTAACTGACTAGGTGGTTGGTCCGCTCACGCTTGTGTTGTTGGCCCAGCGCCCGTACTCGCCAGAGTCACTGCGTCGGGCATCAGCACCCCACCAGAAATGAGGGTTGTCAGGGCTTCCTCGACAGTCCAGGCCACTTCGATTACGTCCGAGTGCTTCACCACCGTAACGAACCCTGTCGTCGGATTAGGTGCGGTCGCAAGAAACACTGAGTGAAGTGTCTCCCCCGAGCTTTCGTCTCGCACCGATTTCGTGACGAAGCCGATGGTGCGAGTACTTGCCGTTGGAAACGGCACCAGTACCACCTGTTTGAACGGCCGCGTTCCGCCGCCGGCGATCATACTGACTACCTGCTTTGTTGCCAGATATATAACCTTGACAAACGGTACTCGTGCAACGATAGCCTCACCGAGCCGGATGAATCGTTGGCCCACGACATTCGCAGTGACAAAACCCAAGGTGATCAACAGGATGATCACGAGTAGGGCGGCAAATAGACCTATGCCCCACTGGAAAGGAGGCGGTAGCGTCTCGAAACCTCCACGCGCCAGAGCCTGCGCGTCTAGCCCCCACCTTTCCAGCAAAGGGTCTGCAAGGCGGCTCCGCAGCACTCCTTCCGCTAGCCAATACGAGGCGTCTCGCGTCAACCTGAACACCAGACTGACGGCAAGAAACGTGATCCAGATTGGGATCACTATGACCAAGCCGGCCACGAAATGCTTTCGCAGTTGAATCCGAGACGCGAACCAAGAGCGAAACTGCCGGGTGTTTGTTGAGTGCGTATTCACTGTTCACCTCTCGAAATTGGCAGAACTACCCATGCAACCGGATGACTCGCAGAATATGTCCCACGTGTCACGTAGTCCACGTGCCTTCATCTGATGTTTGTAGTGCGCGTCATTTCGATCTTACAGTAGAGCGGCTGTAACCGTGGCCAGCCCCAGAAAGCTAAAGAAGCCGATAACATCGGTTACCGTTGCCAAGATCGGGCTACTCAACACCTGCGCCTGCGCCAACGTTGCCGGAGTACCATCAAAGTCTCAGAAGTTGGAGCGCCTCACGAAAGCAGGCTTTTAGGGCTGTGAGGCGTTCGGGGTTGACAACTAGAGACTCCTGTTCAAACCAAGGCTCTCCGAGATACAAGCACCGGTTCATCTCCACTTGGATCCAAGGAAGCCTGCCGCCCCCGTGCCTCCTCGTGATGTAGCCTCCCTTGAACGGGTTGTTCAACCCGATCTGATCGGTTGTGAGACCGAACACGTCCGCAATCGCGTCTCCCAGCTCCTCCAAAAGACTTGCAGGAGCCGTCTCGCCATCGCGGTTACTCAGACAGAACAATGGGCGCGGCTCCCCGCGATTTGCTTCAATCGGCGGAGCTGTAGACAACATTGAGTGGCAATCGAGCGCGAGTTTGATACTTGTGTTCGACACGGCTTCCACGAGCTGAGCGTGGAATGGTGCGTGGTAACGCACCATGAGCTCCTCGATCAACCCGTCACCAGGCTCTCGGCCTGGGCAGTAAATCGGTTGCCGGAAGCAAGTAGCTGATTTCACCACGCCATCAGGGTGTCCAGGTGGACGCTCTTCAGGAGCGCGATTCATATCCACGAACGCGCGAGCAACGTCAGTCTTGACGAGTCGTGCAACGTCCTCGCCAAGGTCGAAGATGTCCAACGTGCATGCATCGCCATCGTCGAACAGATCGTGCGGCGTGATGCATATTCGATCATGCAGCTCTTCCGGAGCAATCGTCCCTCCGTGGGGGATTGAGATCAAGACCGGTACTGTGCTCAAGGAGGACCACCTGCGGTACCATCGCGTCTCGGGTCAGCGACTCCCTGAAAACCGGCATCGGTCTGTCGTCTAATGACGGCTTGGACACAGCCCAAGTAGAACGCGTACGCGTCTCGTGGGACCAGCTTGTACCCGAGACCGTCGAGGTATGCTACGACGTCGGATGCAATCCTGCTGTCTTCGTAACTCAACTTCCCGCCGATCGAGCAATGGAAGCGAGGTTTGTCAACGGCTTCACTGATTGGTGTGGATCCGTCCAGGACCTTCACGAGAAACTGTGTAACAGCCGAGAAAATTCGCTCGCTCCCCGGCGATCCAGCAGCGAGCCACGGCTCCTTTCTCCGAAACACGATTGTTGGTGCTGCACTGGACCATGGGACGGCGTTTGGCCGGAGGTAATAGGGATGTGCGGGGTTATCGAGCTCGAATGCCAGCATGTAATTGTTGTATAGAAATCCTAGACCGTTCGCGGCCGCCTTCGAACCGTAGGACAGTTCAATGGACTGCGTCATCGAGACTGTGTTGCCGTCACGATCCATGAGGGAGAAGTGGGTGGTTTCTTCGATATCTTCACCAATTGCATCTTCGATGGGGAGATGAACGTCCATTTGTTCCGCAATGCTCAGGGCCAAGTTCCGTGCAACACCCTTGCTCAGCATTCGCTTATCCTGGAGTTGCGGATATGTGTTTGCGTCGAACGGCCTGCCCTGACGCAACAAGAACGCTTTGCGAAACGTCTCGGCCAAGAGCCCCGGGGGGGGGCATCGTCTTGACTAGGTAGCCTCGATACCGACGGGCCAATGGCGTTCGCTCGATTGGCCAGGGGATGAGCGCCATATCATCTGCCCGCAAGAGACCATCATTCTCTCGCATGTCCGCGTCGATCTGGTCTGCGATATCGCCTTGGTAGAAAGTCTCCACTCCCTGGGAGGCGATCAGCTCCAAGACATTCGCGAGGTCAGGCTGTCTGAACAGAGCTCCGACCGGATGAGGATCCGAGTTAGCGGCGAGGAAATATCGAGCACCGGATCTTGACGACACCGCAAGAAAGTTGTCACGCTCTCGCGTCTGAAGATCGTGCTGCAATTGCGTGATGGCATAGCCACTGCGTGCGATCCCGATTGCAGGCTCGAGGACCGTCTTCCAGTCTAGCCGTCCGTAGTTGCGGTGTAACCATGAGTACGTAGCTGGGGTGCTGGGTAC
>JBDGYW010000713.1:0-3879 GCA_039588935.1 Gemmatimonadota bacterium
GAACTGAGTCTTCAGCCGGACACCAAGGCGTGCGCCCTCGCAGCGCGTAGTTGGTTTTTCAGTCACTGAAAAGGCGCGCGCGCCATCCAACCGTTAGCACTCTGGGGCCAACCCAAATTCGCATGGTGCTGGGATCGGCCGCAAGGGATTTTAAGTATGGTCTTCCGTTTGGAGCATTCGTTAGCATTCGTGGCTATTCGTAGGTAACCTCCTACTAGACAAGCGGTTACGCGGCTGATTCGCGCCGCTTCTGTTCTGCGTCGCGACGGATAATTACGAGCAGACCGCTACAGAAACCGCTACGACTTCTGCGACTACGAAATCGTGCAAATTGGCATGAGCCACCCACAGTCTGACCCACAGTGAGAAGATGAGACCGCCCGGTGTAATGCCGGGCGGTTGTTCAAGGGAGGTCTATCCCACGCAGGAAATCATACGCATCCGCGGACTGCGTATGCAGCGTGATGGGAATTCCGAGATTCCGTCTAGCGCGAATCTTCTCACCATCGCCCAAGCCGTAAGCTGTTCCTTGAATTCTCTCGCATGAACCACCTGGGTAGGTCGGCTGTCGTATACCCTCGGGAACGGTCTCTGGAATCATAAGTCGTCTTATGTTCTCAGGGTGAAACCCAAATCCGACAAAAGCAATCCTTGAGGCATTTGAAATCCATGTTCGTGCCTTCACGAAATCTGGGTCATCCTCAGCCGTCTTGTCGTGGATTACTCTAATTGACGACGCTGCCTTTTCCACCACTTGAGCGTTAAGTGGCTTGGAGTGTGATCCAAAGCTCTCCGTGTCTCCGACCACACCGTGCAGGTGAATTATCGGAAACGCCTGGTCCAGAACCCATTGAGCCTTTTGAATATTGTTCAGACGAAGCGTGTGCTTAATTGCGGTCCTGAAGTAGTACTCAAACGAACGTTCGTAGTTGAACGTAATAATTGAGACTTTATTCTCCGCAGCATTGTCAACATTGATCCCTGGTCGCACCATGTTCCAGAGATACTCGTACCAATTCCCCTTTGTCTCGGGGTCGAAAAGACGTTCGCGGTTTTCCATCCAGAGAATCCAGAATGCAATTGCCGTCTTACCAATGAGTAGAGACGTTTCGTCACTGCCTTCAAGAAATGCGTCGATAGAGTTTAAGCCCGAATACTTCAGGTCCTTGGAAGACTCCTCTAGATCACCATCTCTGAACCCCATTGAATGCATGGTTTGCATGAATGCACCCTGCTCGGACAAACCCTAGAGGATTTGATAGACCAGCCTCCCACCCAAAGGAAGTCCGTACGGGTGACTCGCACCCGCTCCTGTGATCAAAACAGTTGACTCAGTGATCATCGGCGGCTTCTGCAAATGAGAGACGGCTCATCGTCATCTCCAATTGATGGTATTCGAAACGTGCCAAATGTACTGGCAGTATCAGGAGCCGGTAAGAGGTGGCAACGGATTCCGAATCCGCGTGTCCACTACTGCAAGTTCTTCAACTCCATTGAGTTGCAGCATCGTCATCTGATGACTGTGGGTGTAACTGTGGGTCAGGAGGGCCAGGCCCATCACCTACCCCTCACCGGAATCGAGAAGCTCTCAACCACCTCGCCATCGGTAGACGTGACCGTGATCGACATTGAATCCAGTGATACATCGACGCGCGTGAGGGTGTTTGTACCACTCACGACCATCGGATAGAGGTTCTCGCCCTCTGTCGACTCGCGATGCATGAACCGATGCGTGTGTCCGTTCAGGACGAGATCGACATTCGCATCGTTCAGGATCTCGTTCCACATCTCACGCACATGTAACACCCCGTGCGCGTCACGCGTGCCAAAGGTCGGAATGTGGAACAACACAACTCTGAATACTGCATTGGCAAACGCCTCGCTGTTTACCTCGCGTCGCAACCACTCCGCCTGCTCCGCCCGGTAGCGGTCGAAATCGGCCAAGCCCCAATACACCGGATGTGAGTCTTCCTTGTCCTCTCCGGAATCGAGAATGACGAAGTGCACTGGTCCGTGATCGAACGAGTAGTAGAACCGGCCACTAACTGTCGGGAAATGCTCGATCCATCGCCTCGCGTACCTGCCGCGTGTTTCGTGGTTACCTCGCACTAACACCAACGGGATCTCTTTCGCGAAGTGCTCGACTGACACGTCGAGGAATCCATCCACTATCTGTGACTCATCTTCGTAGTAGTCGATGACGTCGCCGTTGTAGAACATCAGGTCGACGTCGTCCCACGAAACCTGCCCTAGCATTGAGTCGAGGCGCGTCGTGTCTCCGTGGATGTCGCTCAGCATGGTGAACGAGAACGATTCCTTGTCGGCGTCGAGTGTGGCGAACTGAAACACCTCACTGGCGATGGTTCCGCCGAACGTCACCTCGTAGGGCCGGAAACCCTGAACCGATTTTGAAAAGATGCGATACCGGTATTCAGAACCTGGCTCCAAGTCGCTGATGAGAATCCTGTGAAGTGTTGCATACGCGTCGACTAGTCCATGACGACTGTTCCGCGCGGTTTGAGCAACACTCCCATAGGTGGGGAAACTTCTCAGGTTCGATCCTGTTCCATACTCCACCCACGACGTCGCCTCCAGGTTCGTGATCCACACCACCATCGCCGACGAATCGGTGACCTGTTGGAGATAGGGACCGTGCGTGATTTCGAGTTCCTCATCCTGAGCATTGGCGTTCGCTCCCAGAATTTGAAGCAACGCCATCATGGCTAATATCTGACCGCAGACGCGATTTGTCATAGTGTTTTGGCTTGCCTTCCCATTCTCTCCTCTACTTGACTCACCTCACCGACAACTCCCACACCACCCACTTCACGAACAAGAGGTTGCTTTCACACATGAAAAAGATGCGCCCAAGTGACGCGGCTACGACAGGGTGGACGCGATACTGACCAACCGACTCATCTGAAGGGTACCCCAGGTTATAATTTCTTCAACAGAAGAACCCCTCCCAACACAAGGAAGACCGATGACTCGGCATCTAGCCCGACGCGTATATGTCTTGAATATGCTATGCAACTCTGCCGCCCCGCTCGCTCTGCTGTTGACTCTCCCGGCTGCGGCTCAGTCGACCCAGGAACCAGTCCATGGCGCTCGATATGATCGCCTGCTCATCAAAGACGTCCACCTCATCGACGGCAACGGCACCCCGATCACGGGGCCCAGCAACGTGATAGTGGAGAACGATCGCATCGCGTACGTGGGCCGTAGAGTGAGCGGGGATTTCGACGCAGTCGTCGAGGGGGACGGCCGCTATCTCCTGCCGGGACTGATCAACCAGCACGTTCATTTGCGCCCAGTGCCTCACGGTGGAAGCTACGACGGCATGCAGTATCAGTTCAGCATCATGCTGGGTTGTGGAATTACGACTGCCAGAGTGGTGGGGGGCGAGAACCGTTCACTGCCGCTCAGGGAGCAGAGCAACAATGGTGAGATCGTCGCGCCGCGGATCTACGTCTACGCCGGCGCAGGCGGTGAGACGGTCGAACAAGCCGTGGAGTCGGTGCAACGCGCTCATGAACGCGGTGCCGACGGCATCAAATTCTTCGGTATGGATCGCGAGC
Organism: Gemmatimonadota bacterium; assembly: GCA_039588935.1. GTDB lineage: Bacteria > Gemmatimonadota > Gemmatimonadetes > Gemmatimonadales > GWC2-71-9 > JBDGYW01. Next base: position 3,579 of record JBDGYW010000713.1, read on the forward strand.
CCATGGCTGCGATGCTTGCCGAGGCAGAGCGACTCGGCTTGCGCTCCGCCCATCACGTTGGCGTAGAGGAAACAGACGTTTGGGACGACATCAGAGGTGGAACGACTACAATAGAGCACTGGTATGGTATTCCAGATGCAGCCATTCCATACGGCTCACAGCAGTTCCCACTAGACTACAACTACTCCAACGAACTCGATCGTTTCCGCTGGGCGGGCCGTCTCTTCAAAGACGCCGATCAGGAGAAGTTGGGAGAAGTACTGCAAGCGATGGTCGACGCGAACGTCTCATGGGTGCCAAC
>JBDGYW010000714.1:0-3877 GCA_039588935.1 Gemmatimonadota bacterium
CACGCACCGCGCTGGTGACGACGGCCGGTTTCGAGGACGTGCTCGAGATCGGCCGGCAGACGCGCACGCAGATCTACGATCTGAATGTCGAAAAGGCCGCACCACTGGTGCCAGGTGAGTTGCGCGTGGGCGTCGCCGAGCGTTTGGGTCCGGACGGCGAGGTGCTGGAGCGTCTCGACGAAGAGGACCTGCAATCCGCGCTCGAGCGACTCGGTGGTCTCGACGTCGAAGCGGTCGCCGTGTGCCTGTTGCACGCCTACGCAAATCCTGAGCACGAGCGTGCGATTCTCGAGGCGCTCGACGGTAAGATCGCCGCGTTCGTCACCGCGTCGCACATGGTGCTGCCGGAGTTCCGTGAGTACGAGCGCTGCAGCACGACCGTGGTGAACGCATACGTCGGCCCGGTGGTTTCGCGGTATCTCGCACTGTTGGCACACGAGTTGGACGCCGACAGCGTGCGCATCATGCAGTCGAACGGCGGCCTCGTATCGTTGGAGGCGGCGCAACAGTATGCAGTGCAAACGGTGCTGTCCGGTCCAGCGGGGGGTGCGGTGGGCGGATTCGAGATCGCGAGTCGCGCGGGCTTCGACCACGTCATCACCTTCGACATGGGCGGGACAAGCACAGACGTATCGCTCTGCCCCGGAGAGCTGAGCCGTACCAACGAGGCCATCATCGGTGAGGCGCCGATCCGCGTTCCCGTCATCGACGTTCACACTGTCGGCGCCGGCGGTGGCTCCATCGCTTACCGCGATCCAGGCGGATCGTTGCGGGTCGGACCGCGGAGTGCTGGGGCCCAGCCGGGACCCATCTGCTACGAGCGCGGTGGCACCGAACTGACTGTGACCGACGCGAACCTCTACCTGGGTCGGCTGTCCTCCGAGCACTTCCTGGGAGGGAAGCAGCGGCTCCCTGTAGAGCCCGTGCGCGCGACGATGGAGGCGTTCGCGGCCGAGATGTCACTCACTCCGACCGAGGCAGCCGAGGGCATATTGCGGGTGGCCAACGCCACGATGGAACGTGCGATTCGCGTCATATCGCTCGAGCGCGGTTACGATCCGCGCGACTTCACTCTGGTCTGTTTCGGCGGCGCCGGAGCGATGCATGCTGCGGACCTAGCCCGCAGCCTCAGCATCCCCAGGGTACTCGTTCCGCAAGCAGCCGGCATACTGTCGGCACTCGGCATGCTGCTCGCCGACTTCGTGCGCGACTACTCGCGGACGCTTCTGGTGGCATGTGCAACACTTGACCGGGCCGAACTTGAACAAGCGTTTGCCGAGTTGGAGGAGCGAGCCTGCCGTGAATATGTAAAGGAAGGTTTCTCTTCCGATCAGCTGATCCTTGAGCGCTCGCTCGACATGCGCTACGTCGGTCAGGGATATGAGATCACCGTGCCGGCGTCGGACGATTTTGAGGCTTCCTTCCACGACCGCCACCGTCAGCGGTATGGCTACTCCGATCCTGAGCGCGCGACTGAACTCGTGAACGTGCGGCTCAAGGCAATCGGTCGTACTGAGAAGCCAAGTCTGGCACGGCATGACCTGGGAGACAAAGACGCGTCGGACGCGATCATCGGCGAATGTGACATGGTGTTCGATGGAGAAACATCTACAGCATCGTTGGTGGACCGCTCGCTGCTGCAACCTGGCAATTCATTCGCCGGACCTGCGCTGGTGGTAGAGTACAGCACAACGACAGTGGTGCCGCCTGATTTCCTGTGCAGGATGGACGAATGGCAGAACTTGTTGCTGGAGTCAGCGTGAAACATCTCATGCCGTTTGTCCCGCTCGTGCCTCAGCATGCAGCCTATGCCGCGGGCAATCATGCGAAACCGATTTTCCGGACACACGACAATAGAGTGACGCACCAATGACTACTCCCACCATTTGGGACCCCGTGACCCTCGAGGTCTTTCGCAATCTGTTCTACTCGGCCGCCGAGGAGATGGGCGTGACACTTTGTCGCACGTCATTCTCGCCCAACATCAAGGAACGCCGGGATTATTCCTGCGCGGTGTTCGACGGTGACGGCCATCTGGTAGCGCAGGGTGAGCACATGCCAGTACACCTGGGCTCGATGCCACTTTCCGTAGATGCGGCGATCGAATGTGTGTCAATGGAACCGGGCGACATGGTGGTGCTCAACGACCCGTTTCGGGGCGGTACGCACCTGCCCGACATCACTCTTGTACAGCCGATCTTCTCGGACGGTGGCGACAAGCCAATCTTCTACGTGGCAAACCGCGCTCATCACGCGGATGTCGGAGGCATGACCCCAGGTTCCATGCCGCTCGCGGAGTCGGTTTTTCAGGAAGGGATCCGCATTCCACCGGTGAAATTGGTGCGACGCGGTGAGGTGGTGCGCGACGTGATGGATTTGATACTGCTCAACGTCCGCACGCCCGTCGAACGCGAGGGCGACCTCACGGCACAGATCGCTTCCAACCGAACGGGGGAGCGCCGTCTTCTTGCGATGGCCGAGAAATACGGCGCGGATACCGTGACGGCGTACATGCATCACCTCCAGGACTATACCGAGCGGATGACACGCGAGGCGATCAAGGCGATCCCCGACGGCAGTTACCTGTTCGAGGACTGCATGGACGATGACGGATTGGGGAACGGCCCGCTGCCGATCGTCGTTACCCTGACCGTCGACGGTGATCGCGCCAAAGTCGACTTCACCGGTACGACCGAGCAAGCGCGGGGAAGCGTGAACGCGATCTACGCCATCACTCTTTCTGCGGTCATGTATTGTTTCCGGGTAATCGTGCCGTTTGCGATTCCCTCGAACCATGGCACCCTCAGACCGCTGGATGTCATTGCGCCATTGGGCACACTAGTAAACGCGCGCCCTCCAGCTCCGGTGGCCGGCGGCAACGTCGAGACATCGCAGCGGATCGTCGACGTTGTGCTAGGTGCGCTGGCGAAGGCGATTCCTGAGAAGATCCCGGCGGCCAGCAGCGGCACGATGAACAACCTCACGTTGGGTGGCACCGACCCGCGTACCGGAGAAGACTTCGCCTATTACGAGACCATATGCGGTGGCATGGGCGCGCGGCCGACATCTGACGGTCTGGACGCAACTCACACTCACATGACCAACAGCCTCAACACACCCATCGAGGCATTGGAACACATCTATCCGTTCAGGGTGCGACGCTACGCGATTCGCCGCGGCTCGGGTGGCGCCGGTCGGTTCCGAGGCGGCGACGGTGTAAGCCGAGATGTGGAGGTGCTTTGCCCTGCCGCTGTCACGATTCTGAGTGACCGGCGCATTCATGCTCCCTATGGGCTAGGGGGAGGAGAAGCGGGAGCGACGGGGAGAAACGTGCTTTTCAGTCCGGACGGCGAAGAGCGCGAACTGCCGTCAAAGGCAAGCGTGTCCGTCGAAGCCGGCACGACGATCAGTGTACGGACACCGGGGGGTGGAGGGTTCGGGTCGGCGGACTGAGCGCGGAAGGGACGTATCGACCCCGATCAATCCCATCGATGCGATGAATCGGGCGCGCCGAGCCGAGGCTTCAGCCTCGGAATCCGCTCACCCACTCTCATCCCTCCGGACGTACGATCTCATAACCTTGCGGCGGTTCCACGCCGAGCAGGTGCTTCACGAAGTAGTCCCAACGGCGGCGCACGAAGTATGGCGTCAGCATGCCGTGCGGATAGTCCGGACCCCAAATCATGTCGAAATCCTTGTTGGCCTTGATCAGGGCGTCCACAAGCTGAACCGTCATCGCGGGATGCACATTGTCATCCAGATCGCCGTGAATCAACAGCAGCTTCCCTCGCAGGTTCTCGGCGTAGTACTTGTTCGCCATCGGCTCGAAGTTGTTCGTTTCAGCAAGTGTATCCCGCTCCATCAAACCCTGGTATTT
>JBDGYW010000715.1:0-4061 GCA_039588935.1 Gemmatimonadota bacterium
GATATGAGGGTCGGTGACCTCCTGGTTGAGGCAAAGCTCACGGAAAAGGACTTCACGTCTAGGCCACGGGAACATGTGCTACGATACCGTGACCTCGAGACGGTCTTCGATATCAATGCGCTCCCGGGCGACGATCGCTCGATCCGAGGCTACCAGTTGATCAGGAACGTCTTGGCTGCCGTACAACACCAGGCATCATTCGCTGTATTCATTGATCAGCGACGTCCTGATCTCGTGCAAGAATGGTGGGCTGTGCACTCAGCCATATCGAGCGTCGAAGTCAGGCAACGGTGTGGCTTTCGGACGTGGCAGGAAATCGCCGACAATTCCTCGAGCAGAAATACGGGCTATAGGTACAGTAGGTCACGCTCGCCCAAAGAAGGACCCGTCGAGCGGCCTGGCGGGAGTACCTTGTCCCCACATCCCCGGTCAGATTATCGATTGAACCGAACTGCGCTCTCGGGACGCTACGCCAGGAGTCGGACAGAAGGTTCGCATCGATCGACCCGACAACGAAAGCGTTCGATACGACGGTTCAAACCAGTTGGCCACGCACAGCGACTCTTGTCGGTTCATGGGATAGTGCAGAACCTGTTCAGGTCGGGGAGGCATCTGCTAATTGCGACGCACTAGCGGCTGTTGCGCAGCAGGTCCTTTCAGGGTTGGCTTGATGTCACGTGCGTCTGATCCTAACTCAATTCCTGTGCCGACGAGATCCAAGTAGACCGCCCGTGGTAGAGTATGCCCGCTTCGGCGACTCCCTTGAGCGAGGCTTCCTAGCTCACACGAGCAGTAACCCCGATGGACACAACCACGAGTGTCTTCAGCCAAGATTCTACACCTAGCACCGCGTGAGCCTGGAGCCCGAGGTTTCCTCGCATATGGAGTGGCAGCGAACCCCACTCGAACAGTATGCCGGCACTGACACCCGGGTGTGTGGAGCTAGACCTGCTGGCGTGCCGGCCATACCACACAAGTCTCCCGATCGAATCCCGCGCAACGCTCTCGTAGGACTCTCGCACTCGATACAAGCCCGTGGTTGTCTTGACGTACGAACGAGCGAGGTTCCCGTCGGCGATCATAAAACGCGCAACCATGGCCGCGTATGCCAGCCCCAACCTTCGGACCATGTCCTCGGTGACAGACCCGTGGAGCGGATGGTTAATCCCACGTGATCCTCGGCCAACACATTCTCCGAAGTATCCGACTTCGCCACCCACGGCGAGTGAGTTGGTTCGTTTCACAAGCACTCGGGCAGCCGCGCCGGTTGCGAATCGCACGGAGTCGAGATCGGCCAGGAGTGCGGGGCTCATCGTGACTTCCAAGTTGTTTTGCGCCGAGGCACCGGTGACGAGAGAGCACAACATCAAGAGCCAGGCAGCCATGGATCGGGTGAAGCACCTCATGGGTGGACCTGATGCCATTGGCCGAACATAGCGCCGATTACTGCACCCGTGATGGCTCCCATCACTGCTCCAGTGATCCCTCCCACAATGGCTGCTTCCGGATCCACCGAGCACGTCGCAGCATCACACGCCGCCCACGACATGAACGCCGCTCCACCCGCGAATAAGAGTCCACCGGCAAGCGCCCCGGCCTGCGCACCGGTTCTGGTTGCGGGTCTTCTGAGCCAGAGCGTCTCGATCGCCGCGGCTTCAACCTGTCGGCTTCCCCGCCTGGGCTCTAGGAATAATGAATCGGGCCCGATCCGGAGCACGGTACCGATGTGCAAGCCGTGGCTGTATGTGCGGAGGCGGATCAGCTCGCCCGACCGCAGAGACTCGAAAGCGTCCGGCAGGTGCTGGGCTTCGAGTTCACAGGTCATGTGTAGGCAGCACCACGTCACGAGTACCAGGATTACCCTCGTCATCAACTTGGCTCCGGAAAGTCTTGCTGCGAGGTTAAGGAAAGCGTGTCAAGCGACGGTCAAGCGACTACTTTCTGTCCGGGTCACCCCCCGACGGCCGGCAGTCTTGTTGGTTTTGTCGACTTTGAGGGTCCCGGGTGAACCCGAGGCCTGGATCGACCTGGATAGCTCAGGCACCGCTGACCGCACACCGCTCTCTGATGGAGCGAGAACGTAGCAGCCGGTAGCGTGCCGCTCGCAGCAGATGCCGCCCTAGCCTGAGGAGATTCTGGACAACCATCTGTATACGCGCTCCGAGGGCGCGCATTCCCAGCATCGTATCCACGCGCTGTACTGGCGCGTATACGAACGTTCGCCGTCACGCGCCGCAGGAAGATTGGACCGTCAGCTGCCAAACGAAGTGACCTTACAGGACTCCCTGGCCGGTAAGGGTACGAGTAGCGCCGGAAGACGCGCTGAGCGTCTCACTTGGCTTCCGCGTGTATAGCACATCCAGATAGCTATCTGAATAATCTCGAATATCTCTGGGGTCCGGGGAGGGCAAAGGAGAACCGCGGGGCCATATTCGCGCGTCCCGCGGCCGGCGGTCGAACATGATGAACGTTGGTTCCTAGCGGGCAGAGCCTCCAACCGAACGACTCCAAACACTTCGTCCCAATCGGGCGAAACCTTTTCACACTGAAACGCGTCTAAATGTGCGACTCTCGATGGAGCGCTAAGCCCGATGCGGGTTCGCCTGAAGCAACAACGTCTCGTTGATCTGATTGCCCAAAGCGGCTTGAGTCAGAATCATTGGGCCATAAAGATCGGCGTTTCCCGCGGCCATTGGTCGGCGATCGTGAACGGCAAGCATCCGTTTCCGTCTCCCCGCACCAGGGAGATGATGCTGGAGGCGTTCGATATCGCGTTCGACGAACTGTTCGAGGTGGAATCCGGCCCGGCCGAGGGTGCGGACGCAACCTTTCAAGCGGCAATTGCCGATCGGTACCTCATCGACAAAGAGATCGGACGCGGCGGGATGGGAACCGTATACTTCGCCCGCGACGTGAAACATGATCGCCCGGTGGCGATAAAGGTGATATCGGCGGAGGCGGTTTGCGGGATTGGCGTAGAACAGTTCATCAAGGAGATCCGCTACACCGCCAGGCTTCAGCATCACCACATACTCCCGGTTCACGATTCCGGAATCGCCTGCGATCTCCCGTACTATGTCATGCCATTCATGACCGACGGATCGCTGCGCGCGCATCTGCAAACGCGCGGGCGTTTGGGCATGGATGAGTGTATACGCCTGGCGGGTGGAATCGCGGCCGCGCTGCGTTACGCTCACGACCGCTCTGTGCTTCACTGCGATGTAAAACCCGAAAACGTGCTCCTGTCCGAGTCACATGCATTTGTAGCCGACTTTGGAATATCACGGGTAATACATGCCGAGGCGTTCGAGTGGGGACGCCGCGAAGGTTTGGACTCCTCCGCCGGAACGCCTGCGTATGTGAGCCCCGAGCAGGCAAGCGGCGAGCAGAACCTCGACGGACGCTCGGACACGTACAGCCTCGGGTGTGTGGTGTTCGAGATGCTGGCCGGATTTCCCCCATTCCAGGGCACGACGACAATGGAGGTCGTCGCCAAGAGGTTTGTCGACGTGCCGGACCTTCATCGGATTGCGCCACAGGTGACTCGAGCGGCGGGTGAGATCGTTGTTCGGGCAATGTCGGTGGACCCCGCAGACCGACCGGAATCGGCAGCGGTATTTGTCGAGGAACTGGGCCGCGCCGCGGTACGGCGGAAGGCGCCCGTATTTGAAACCCTATCAATGGCAGGTACCCGCATGCACTCGAACACACGCCGCATCGTCAACGCACGATTCCCGAGGTTTTCGAAGACCATTGAGGAGGTATGCGGGGATCTCCTCTACGCGTTACGCACTCTGCGGAGATCGCCGATCTTCGCGCTCATCGCCGTGCTCACACTCGCGCTGGGCATCGGCGCCAATGCTGCCGTCTTTACAGTTGTCAACGGAGTGCTGCTGAAACCGCTGCCGTTCGAGGATGCTGATCGGTTGGCGATGGTGTGGACGTTCCGAACAGCGGTTGCGGAACCGGACACGTTCACAGTAAGCCCGGCAGACTTCGTCGATTTGCGCGCCCAGGCGTCGAGCTTCAGCGACATGGCCGCATTCAACGCAAATCTGCCC
>JBDGYW010000716.1:0-6218 GCA_039588935.1 Gemmatimonadota bacterium
CCATCTACGGCGCACTCGCCAATGCGTACGAGTACCGCGGACAGATTCAACAAGCACTCGAATACCAAGATCTCCAGCTAACGCTGGCCGCAACGTTCAGCGCACCGCTCGTAATTCTCCGCGCCCGGCTCGAGCTACTCGACGATTATGTCTCGGTCGGGCAGGAGCCATTGGCTTGGCAACTGCTCGCATCGATTGAGCAACAGATGCAACCGCCTGTTGACCGGGTTGCCGCGTTTGGCTACCTAAACATCGCACTGGAAAAGGAAGAACCGGACAGCGTCGATGCTGCTGCAGAACGGGTACAGAGCTTCATCGATGACTTCGGCGTACAGGCCCTTCAGCCACCTGTAGTCCACGCTCGCGGACGCGCGCTCGAAATGCGGGAGCAGTATCGCGAGGCAATCGAGACATTTGAAACACTACTCAAGCTGACCCCCACCGACATCTCAGTCCACACGGACATCGGGCGCTGTCAACGCAAACTGGGCGAGCTGAATGAGGCCGAGGCCAGCTTCGAACACAGCTTAGAGGCATTTCCCTATGACCCCTCGGTGCACTACCAACTGGCGCTGTTGTGTGAGGCGCGCGGCGACGTAGAGGTGGCAGTACAGCATCTCGAGACTGCTCTGGAGGTGTGGGCTAACGCAGATTCGATGTACAAACCGGCCGCCGAAGCGCGCGAGAAATTGGCCGAGCTGGGTGGTGGAGGTTGAGACACCGCGAGCATCGCGACTTCCTTCTTCAATGGCTCTTGACTCCCTGAACGGGGCACATCCAACACCCAATAAGAAGAACTGAGCCGTACCGGGGTTGCCGGAGGCTCCATTTGTTGAGAGGATGGAGTCATGGGAAGACATAGCAGGTTTTCCCCGGAGGTTCGAGATCGGGCGATTCGAATGGTCCGAGAGCATGAGAGTGAGTACTGCTCTGAATGGGCAGCTATTCGTTCGGTAGCCGAGAAGATTGGATGCATGGGCGAGTCCTTGAGGAAGTGGATTCGTCAGGCGGAGCGGGATGAGGGTGTTCGGGAGGGTTTGACGACTGACGAGAAGGAGCGACTCAAGGAGTTAGAGCGTGAGAACTGGGAGCTGAGGCGAGCGAACGAGATTCTTCGCAAGGCGTCGGCGTATTTTGCCCAGGCGGAGCTCGACCGCCGACAGATGTGATGGTGTCGTTCATAGACGAGCACCGTGGTGAATACGGAGTCGAGCCGATCTGTGGGGTTGAGCCGATCGCTCCGTCGACCTATTTCGAGCACAAGGTTCGAGAGTTTGATCCCACCCGTTTGCCGGATCGTTCTCAACGTGATGCGGTTCTCCGGTGTGAGATTCGCCGTGTGTGGGATGAGAACTTCGAGGTCTACGGGGTGAGGAAGGTTGGGAAGCAACTTAGGCGTGAGGTTTTTGAGGTTGCCCGCTGCACCGTAGCTCAGCTGATGCGTGAGATGGGTCTTCAAGGTGCTGTGCGAGGGAAGCGTTTCAAGACGACCATTGCGGATGAGGCGTCGGCGTACCCGCTGGATCTTGTGGAGCGGGATTTCACCGCTAGCCGGCCGAACGAGTTGTGGGTAACTGATCTGACCTACGTCTCGACTTGGCGCGAGTTTGTCTACGTAGCATCTGTGATCGATGTTTGTGCGCGGCGGATCGTGGGATGGCGGGCATCTAGTTCATTGCGAAGTGATCTGGCACTCGACGCGCTGGAACAAGCGCTCTACGATCGCCAGGAAGACAGTGTGGATCGACTGATACATCACAGTGACCGCGGTGCGCAGGGCGGATTCAATCGATCATCGCAACGCCTCAAGGGAGACTCTTACGACAACGCTCTGGCCGAGACGATCATCGGGCTCTTCAAGACGGAGGTGATTGGGCGTCGTGGACCGTGGCGGAGCCTCGCGGACGTCGAGTTTACCACTTTGGAATGGGTCGCATGGTTTAATCACAAGCGTCTGCTCGAGCCGATCGGGTACGTTCCACCGGCCGGGCACGAAGAAGCATATTAAGCTGCCAGAACGCCCCGGCTGAACTGGCGACACTCAAGGAAAACGGTCTCCGGAAAAACCGGGGCGGTTCAAGGAATCTGTTCCGCCAATCACTCCATACCAAGCGCGTGTTCTACTGTCTGTTGACGGCTCCGCCTCGACCACCCGTAACCGGTCGATTACGCTGCTAGAAGCGCCAGGGGCAGAAATTGACCGGCGACACGAGGACTATCCGTTTTTTAGGCGAGCGTCCGAGAGTATGCCCCTCATCTATCGCATGGGACTACTCTTGAAGCAATGATGCTCACCAACGGGATAGATTCTCCTGTACTTTGGGATGTCAGTTTCAAAACCGTCGATGCGTTCAGCTCAATTGAGGATAGAGTACGATGCACTCCATCGCCTTGAATACCAGCGCCTTTGGTGCAGCCCTTGCAGCGCGGATCGCGGATAGGGGTCAGACCTCGGAAGTGTTCCTTGTTGCCTGTGGCGGCTCCCTGGTAGACCTCTACCCGGCCAAATTCTTCCTGGCGAGGGAGGGCTGCCGCTTGCGCGCCGATCTCTATACCGCCAACGAGTTCGTTCATGCGGAGCCGAAGGCGCTGGGAGGTCGGTCCGTTGTTTTCGTTTGCTCGCACAGCGGCGATACACCGGAGGCGGTAGAGGCGGCGAGAATTGCTCGGGCTGCCGGCTCACTCACTGTCACGCTGACTCACAATCACTCGTCAGAGATTGCCGCTTATGCAGATCACAATGTTGTTTACGAGTGGGGCGACGAGTCGAGTGTCCAGAACAATCCGATGGCGATCACGCTTGCACTGTGTCTCGAGATTTTGCAGCGGGTGGAGGGTTATCCGGATTACCGGTATTTCCGGAAAGCCATACAACAGATAAACGATGTCGTTACAGCAGCGCGTAACAAGGTTCGCGGGCGAATCAAGGCATTTGCAGAGACCTATCAGAACGAGAAGCTGTTCTATGTTCTGTCGAGCGGCGCGAGCTACGGACATGCCTACGGATTTGCGATCTGCTCATTGATGGAAATGCAGAGGCTACATGCGAGCGCGATTCACTCCGGAGAGTTCTTTCACGGACCCTTCGAAGTCACGGACAAAGAAACGAACTTCATCGTATTGGCGAACGAAGGACGCACTCGCCCGCTCGATCAGCGGGTGATAGCGTTCCTCGATCGCTATGCTGAGGACTATGAAGTAATCGACGCCAGGGAACTCGGTTTGGGTGTGCTACCCGAGTCCGTGGTCGATTATTTCAATCCGGTCCTTTTCTACAGTGTGCTGTGCGACTATCGGGAAGCACTGGCAAAGATTCGTGATCACCCGCTGGAGAAGCGCCGTTACATGGGCGAAGTGAAATACTGATTCCGATGACGAGGGGCGCGGCTTGAAGATTATCGGTATCGGCGACAATGTCGTCGACGACTACGCTCACATTCGGACGATGTATCCGGGTGGCAACGCTCTCAACGTCTCAGTCTACGCGTCGATGCTGGGCTCCGAGGCTGCGTATATGGGCGTGTTTGGAAACGACGTCGCGGCTGGGCATGTGCAACGCACTCTCGTCGAAATTGGCGTGGACACATCCCATTGCCGCAGTGCTGACGGGCCCAATGGCCGGGCCGTTTTGACAATAGAAGACGGCGAGCGCGTGTTTGTTTCGTCGAACGAAGGAGGTGTCAGCAAGTCCGTGCCAATGGAGTTTGTTTTCGACCATACCGACTACCTGCAAACATTTTCCACCATGCATACGAGCGCATACAGCTACATGGATCGCCAGCTTGAACGAATGCAGCCGCTGAATCCGCTGATCAGCTACGACTTTTCGGATGATTTCGACGTCGAGTACGCCCTAACGCTTTGTCGGTACATTCTCGAAAGAGCCGTGAGCCGAGGCTGTTCCCTCGCGGTGGCCACGCGAGGCCCCCACGGCGCCGTTCTGTTTGAAGGGCAATCGTGGTATCGACAGGCCCCGCACCCGGTGACACCTACAGACACGCTTGGTGCTGGCGACGCGTTTATCAGCGGATTCCTGGTTTCCTATGTGGGTGATAAAGACGACACCGGCGTTCAGCAGGCCACGCTGATCAGAAACTCCCTCGAGAGAGCGGCTTCGTTCGCTGCAGACATTTGTCAGGTTAGCGGTGCCTTCGGGCACGGATTGCGGTACTGAACGATGTGTGTGCAAATCTCCGGTAGATGAGCGAGTAACAATGGGGACAACGAAACGGAGGTGGTCGCTCCCTCACACGTACGTGCTCTTGTTCATCATGATCGTGGTCGTCGCACTCCTGACATGGATCTTGCCGAGCGGGGTATTCGAGCGCGAGGAATTGATGACGGCAGATGGTCACGTTGCGAGCACCGTCGTGCCGGGGACATTCCGGCCGATCGAAAAGGTTAATGACGATCGCGACCTACGCCAGGGGCTTTTCGACATTCTCAGCGCACCCGCCAAGGGCGTCGTCCACGCGGCAGACATCGTCGCTTTTGTGCTGGTGATTGGTGGCGCCTTCGGCATTATCACGCGAACTGGCGCGGTTGACCGCGGGCTTCAATTCCTCGCGACGGCGCTTTCTGATAAGGGCTTGTTCGTCATACCGATCATGATTGCGCTCTTCAGCCTCGGCGGATCAACGTTCGGCATGAGCGAGGAGGTGCTCCCCTTATATCCGGTCGTCATTTCGCTGATGTTCATTCTGCGTTTCGACTCGATGGTGGCAGTGCTGATATTGTTCCTCTCGACACAAGTCGGATATGTCGGCGCCACCATCAATCCGTTCTCGGTATTGCTCGCACAAGCAATCTCTGGCGTTCACGGTAATCCGCAGCTTTGGCTTCGCGCTATCGCCTGGGTCGCCTTCACCGTCTTGGCGATTGCCTACACAATGTGGTACGCCCGCAAGGTCCGGAATCGCCCCGAACACTCGCCTGTCTTCAGCTCTGACAAGGAGCTTCAGCTGGCCTTCGCAAGTCCCCAGGAAGATCATCCGAAATTTTCCATTCGCGATCGCATCATCCTGGCGACCTTCACTATTGCCCTGGCAACGATTTGTTGGGGCTTGTTGTCGCGTGGCTGGTACATAGCCGAGATTGGGTCGGTGTTCCTGGCATGTGGGCTAGTTTCTGGTGCGGTTGCGAAGATGGGGCCCAGCGAGATTGCCGAACACTTCGTCGACGGGTGTAAGGATTTTGCTTATGCCGCGTTCGTGATAGGGCTGACGCGCGGAATCCTGGTGGTAGCAGAACAGGGCATGATTGTAGATCCGATTCTACATGCCTTGAGTGACTTCCTCAAAAACATCCCGACCTACGCTTTTACGACTCTTGTCCTGATCACACACAACGTCATTACGTTCTTCGTTCCATCATCATCTGGAGAAGCGGCATTGACGATGCCGGTTCTCGCACCGCTCGGTGATCTCGTAGGAGTCAAGCGAGACTCCCTGGTGCTCGCCTATCAATTCGGCAATGGACTAACGAATATCATTTCCCCGACGAACGGACTTTTGCTGGCCGGGCTCGCGATCGCAAGAATCCGTTTCAGCCAGTGGTTCAAGGTCATATTCCCATTCTTCGTCATTGCATGGCTGCTGGCGGCGACCTTTGCGTTGGTCTCTGCGTACGTGTGACACGTGCGCTGAGGCGCTCCGGAGAGCGATCCGGCGATAAAAAGTGGAACCATATGCAAAGGGTTCAAATCACGAGCAAACCAACCGCAGCGAACGCCAGACACGCCAGTAGCCCGGACGCGAGGGCGTAGGGCAACTGAGTGGTGACGTGGTCGATGTGATCGCTACCGGCACCAAAGGACGAGAGCACAGTGGTATCCGATACCGGGCTGCAGTGATCTCCAAACAGGCCGCCTCCAACCACACCACCGATGGCCAACAACACGGCTGAGTCGAGCACACCATTGGACAGCGAGAAGGCAAGGGGCAGGACGATGGGGATGGTTATGGCGTAAGTTCCCCAGGACGAGCCGGTAAAAAATGCAATGAGGCCTGCAGTCAGAAATGCAATCAGAGGCAGCATCCAACCGCTCATCCAGGCTTCGGTCAGGGAGATCAGATAATGGTCGAGACCCAATTGGCGTGAGATGGTATTGATGCAGTATGCCATGGTGAGCATGACTACTGCTGGCAGCACCGATTTGATGCCCATCAACACCACTTCCATCATATCCTTGATGCTGGTGAAATGGCGGCCGAGTTTCA
>JBDGYW010000717.1:0-3862 GCA_039588935.1 Gemmatimonadota bacterium
CTGCTGCTTCCGTTGTTCGTGAACGCTGCGTTCTACGACGTGCTCACCGACGGCAGGATTGTCTGGTCCGCCCTCGAGCACGATCAGTTTGCGGTCCACGCGCTCGATGGATCGTTGCAGCGAATAGTCCGGAACCAAAGGTGGCGGCGGCGCGCTGCGACTTCCACGGATCGCGAAGCGCTCGCGGACGTGTTCCGTGCGGGTGCCGAGAACCCTGATGACGATCTGTTGGATAGGATCTCGTATCCTGACACCGTACCCACGGTCACGGCCGTTGTGGCGAGTCCAGATGGTGGATTTTGGGTTCGGCGCATGGGGTCGCTGTCTGAGCTTGATCCTCAAGCGCTGCACGACCCATTTCACGCCGGCTGGCTCGGCGGAACCACCTGGGAGGTGTACGATCGCGAGGGTCGCTGGTACGCCACGGTAGAGGTCCCCCGCCGATTTCGTGTGACGCGCGTGCGGGATTCGGCGGTCGTCGGAGTGCAGCGGGATGAAATGGACGTGGAGCGAGTGGTGGTGGTGCGGGTGTTGCGGTGATGACTGGTGGCGACTTTCGCATGATTGTTCATCTGATGTACGGTAGTGGTCAATGAGCACCAGACTGGTTGTCGGTGTTGCTGTCGGCATGACGCTCGTTGCATGCTCTGGTGATAGGCGGTCTTCGACAGTGCTCGTACGCGACAGCGCCGGCGTTACCATCGTCGCGAGTTTTGAGCCCGCCTGGGCAGAGGGAGAGGGCTGGACGTTATCAGACGAGCCGGTTGTAACGATCGGCATGGAAGACGGTCCGGAGGAGTATTCACTCTATCAGGTGATGGGTGCCCTCATGCTTCCGGACGGTTCATTCGTCATCGCGAACAGTGGCAGCGACGAACTCAGGTATTTCGACTCAACAGGTACGTTCCTCTACTCGGTCGGGAACGATGGTTTCGGTCCCGGTGAGTTCAAGATGATGCGGGGAGTGTGGCTCGTAGCGGACTCCCTCGTGGTGCAAGACGATGGTCAGGACCGAGTGTCTGTGTTCTCCGCCGCCGGTGAATACGGGAGGACAATGATGCTATACCGGGATCGGGGTATTTATGGGTCGGATGCGGTTGGTGTGTTCGCCGATGGCTCCATTCTTGGACGGCACATGGTATTCGATCGTCACGCCCAAGCGGATTCTGGATTCCAGTTCTTGAGAACTGATGTAGTGTACCGTCGCTTTTCACGTGACGGCGCTGAGTTGGATTCGCTGGGCGTCTTTCCCTGGCTCGAGGTGGTTCTGGAAACCGTCGAGACGGAGATAGACGAGGTGAACGACATGGCTTTGTCACGAGCGGTGGCAGGGATTTCGCCGTTTAGCCGAGCGGCCTCGACGATAGCCTTGGGAGATTGCCTGTACCACGGGTCGAGCGATTCCTACGAGATCCAGGTGTACAGCAAGGAGGGTACGCTCAAACGCATTATGCGCCGTCCGATCCCGAACCCACCGGTGACGGCGAGGGATAGGGAGCTCTTTCGCGACTATTGGCTCGAGGACAACGGTGAATGGGGGAGACTCAGAGCAAACGAGCTGGAGTATCCGGAGACGAAACCCGCGTACGGAGCGGTGAAGGTTGATGCTCTTGGCAACGTATGGGTCGCCGAATACACCATGCGTCAAGAAGATCGCGGGCGTAACTGGACGGTGTTCGACCCCGACGGCAAAATGCTCGGCAATGTCGGGGTGCCGAGGGGTGGGTGGATCTTTGACATTGGAGCCGACCACCTGATTGGAGTGTGGCGCACGGACCTGGATGTTGAGCAGGTGAAGATGTATCGGTTGTTCAGGGATGACGCCGAGAGCGGATCGTGAGAAGTATCTCGTTGCGTCTAATACGTCGTGCCTGCCACATGGGCTCAGGTGCCACAACATTGGCCGTTCTCTGCCTTGCCTTTCTTCCCTTGGATATTTCTGCAATGCAAAGGGTAAGGCCACCCACGCCCGACACGGTGGCGAGGTTCCACACGACTCTGACCGATAGCGCGAAACACGAGGTGTACGTCGCTCTCTTCAAAGAAGCGAAGGGAATCGTCGACCAAGTTTGGGGCGAGCCTTCAGACTGGGCAGAGCTGTGCGGAGCGGAGCCCGAGGGCCAGACCAACACGCTGGGCATGGACCCGGCAATCCGTTCGTTCAGTCCCTACGCCGGATTCGAGGAGCCGTACCCGCGCCAGGGGCTCGAATGGCTGTTGGAGCACAAGCTGATCGACGGAGTCTGCCAATCGAACAACGACAGCAGCTGGTGTGAGGATTCGACGTCAACGTTGACAGCGGGTCTCTCGACCATTCGACCGGTAGAGGATGGCGCGGTAGAAGTGACGTTGCGGCTGTACCGCCTACGGCCTGCATGTCCAGAGGCTGAGCGAATGGGCAGCTTCGCCTCGTTGTTCCGCATAGTGCTGGAGCAGCGGAACGGCTCGTGGGTCGTCACGGACACTCAACTGCTGTGGATCACCTGAGGCTGGCAGGCCAACTAGGAAAGGCATCATAGTTGAAGAAACATGTTTCCATTCTGCTCGCGGCGATTCTGCATGCAGCTCGCGGGTGATGTACCCTACTCATTCCCGTGGATTCCAAAGGTTCTGACTGGGCCGTGGAACATGTCTAGCTGTTGCGCTTGAACCGGTAACCATTCGGTGGCGAAGTGCATCTGATTAGAAAGCGGCTACAGGGCATCGCGTGGACGGCAAGAAGTGGCGGGTAATGACCGAGAATGACGGCCGGGAGCTACCCCTGGACTCGGCAAGGTCCGGGGATCCAGCTGCGATAACCGAATTCTACGAGCACTTTGGCGATACGGTGTACCGTGTGGCGTACCGGCTTTTGGGGTCCTCGGCCGACGCCGAAGACGTTGTACAGGATGTGTTTCTCGGACTCCCGGAAGCGTTGAAGACCTTTGCCGCCAGGGGAAGTCTCGAGGGGTGGCTCAAGCGCGTCACCACACGGACCGCTCTCATGATGCTCCGGAAACAACGCATCAGAAGGGAGTCGTCGCTGGACGAGATGTCTGAGATCCCGGGAGCCACCAATCCCGGCAATCCGGTGGACCGTGTGGCGCTGGAGCGGGCGCTCAAGAAGCTGCCGCTCAAGCTCCGGTCTGCGTTTGTGTTGAAAGAGGTCGAGGGTTACACGCACGCCGAGATTGGTGAAATCCTCGGCATATCGGTAACCGCGTCGAAGATCCAATTGTATCGAGCCCGAAAGCGGCTCAGGCAGGACCTGGAGGTTGTACCATGATGTTCCATCCGCGATTCAGCCAATTGAATCGCTTTGCGGACGGCGATTTGAAACACCGCGCAAAGGCTCGTGTCGCCGAGCATCTGGCCGCATGTACGAGGTGCAGGCGAGTAGTCCAGTCCATTCGTGAGATCTCCTGCCAAGCCCCCCGGTTGATGCATGAGCAGCCACCAGAGGGCTTGCTGGAAAAGATCCTCGAGCGGCGGTCCAGAGGGGACCGCGTCATCCTCCCGCTCGCAGACCCGCCGCCTACGCACCTGACGGATTGGCGAGCGGTGTGGGCCGCCGCAGCAGCGGTGGTTGTGCTTGTGGCCGCAGGAATCGTTCTGGTCCATCCCGGGGCGCTGAGGGCTGACCACAGTGAACTCACCTTCGCGCCGGAACGACCGGCACGCAGCTCCACAGTTCGAGTCCAGTACAGGCCTTCTGGTTTGCTCGCCGACAACGACCAACTCGTGCTTCGCGCACGATTCAGAAGGCCGAACGACCGAACATATAGACGAACAACCCACCAGGTGGTTGCCGCGGTGCTGGAGAGGGACCGAGACGGTTTGTTTCACGGCTCCTTTCAACTGCCGGACTCGACTGTCTACGCCG
>JBDGYW010000718.1:0-3849 GCA_039588935.1 Gemmatimonadota bacterium
TATACGCAACGTCCGAGAGAAGTGCCGCATCATTGGGGAGATACTGCGCAGCTACTGAATACGCCTCCAGAGCCCGATCGTAGTCTCGGTATCCTCGGTAGTGGTAGAGGCCGAGTGCGCGATGTGCCTCCGCCAGATCTGGTCGAAGGTCGAGTGCCCGGTCAACCGCTTGTTTTGCCAAAGCCAAGCGCTCTTCCGAGCGATCGAAACCGCTGAGAAACGCCATTGAGTGGTAACCGGAAAGCTTGGCAAGAGCCAAGGCGAATCCTGTGTCGAGTTCAATCGCCCGCGCGAGGAGCTGCACGGCTACCGAGTTCTCATCCGGACGGCTGGAGTTGTACCCCATTGCTGTGAGGTAGAGGTCGGACGCCTCTGGCACGCGAGTCGGGAGATCAGCCAGCACTTGGCGTTCCCGCTCGAGAATGGTCACCTCCAAGGCCATTGCCACGCGTTCGGCGATGTCGGATTGGAGTCCGAAGACCTCACTCATCTGGTCATCGTACGTTTCGGCCCATTGGTACGTGTTGTCCGAGGCCCGGATGAGCTGCGGTATGATCCGCACTCGGCTCGTCGGATCACCCGGGCGCTCTCGCTGGACGGTCCCTTCCAAGATGAAGCCGATCCCCAATTCTTGACCGATTTCACGCGGGGTCTTCTCGGTGCGTTCGTACTGCACCGCGCTGTTTCGGGAAATGACACCGATCCCGGAGATGCCGGTGAGACGGGCCGTTATCACGTCGGTGATGCCGTCTGTGAAGTACTCGTCCTCAGCCGGGCCGAGGTTCTCGAACGGCAATACGACGAGCATCGGTCGTTCGACGGGCGTCGGAGCCCAAGCACCTGTGCGGAACCAAACGACTAACAGAGTCATGGCGAGCGCAACCGCGGCAACAATCGCGACCTTTGTCCCTCGCCCGATCTGGTGGATTGCGTTGTGTGACCTTGTGTCGGCCGGAGTCACGCCCCCACTCGGCGTCACAAGCGCCTCCAACTGCGGCAACAACTCCTCGGCGGTCTGCCAACGGTCGGCAGCCTTCTTCTCCAAACACTTCATCACCAACTGCTCAAGAGCACGAGGCACTGACTCCCGATACCTCGTAACAGGCTCCGGTGCATCAGTCATGTGCGCCGAGAGGATCATTTGCGGAGTCGTGCCCAAGAACGGCGGCCTGCCTGTGAGCAGTTCGTATGCAGCTGCACCAACCGCGTAAATGTCAGCCCTGTGGTCAATGTGTGGATCGGCAGCAGCCTGTTCGGGAGCCATGTATGCAGGAGTCCCCAACGCGACGCCCTCGGTAGTGAGCTTGTGCGCTCCCGTGGCCTCAGACACCGCCTTGGCAACGCCAAAGTCCGTGACTAACGCATGACGGTCGGACAGCATGATGTTGTCTGGCTTGATATCCCGATGCACCACGTTGTGCTTGTGGGCGTGGCTCAATGCGTCCACCACGTCCCTCAGAATGCGAACAGCCTCGGCGATAGGTAACTCGCCCACCTTCGCGAGCTTGTCGCGAAGTGACTGACCTTCGACGTACGGCATGACGTAGTAGAGGAACCCGTCAGCATCACCTGAGTCATGAAGCGGAAGGATGTGGGGATGAGTTAGCTGCGCCGCGATCTCTATCTCTTGGTGAAACCGATCAGCACCGAGGGCTGCAGCGAGTTCGGGACGGAGGACCTTCACCGCGACCTTGCGGTGGTGTTTCAAGTCCTCGGCGAGGTACACGGTCGCCATACCGCCAGAGCCGAGTTCTCGCTCGATTGTGTAGCGGTCGGAGAGAGCAGCCTTCAAACGTGCAGCAACGCCTTCAGCCATCCGGAATAGCTCCCGGTGTGGTCGGGCTCTAAAGTACGCCTCATTCGGGGACTAGGCCAGAAGGAGCACCAACGCCTGCCAGCGGACCCTCACCCCAACTGCTCTTTAAAACTTGGGCATTTTTTGGGCACATACGCCCGAAGACAGACGCAAACAGACGGGGTCAGACGCAATAGGTTCCGGTGATTTTCTCAAGAAACGCAGGCAGATCGAGCCAGACGCAACGATCAACCCAAGAGTCACTTGGCCAGAGGCGGTTAATGTGATGACCCAGCTAGCTCGGAGGCCATATGAGGGCTACGACATAAAATGCTGCTGTGACACCGACAAGCGAGAGCAAGAACGCACCGGCCGCTGCAACGCTCTCAGCATCTCTGTGCCGCCGCTCATACCACTGAGGGAATCTGCGCTCGAGGAGGTGTCTCAGCACGTTTCGCAATAGGAAGGCGCATAGAATCCAGAGCAGCAGGATGATTACGGGATTGTGTTGCATTGGACAAATCTGCGCCCCGTAGCATTCGTAGTAAAGGTCCAGAGCGGGTATCGTCGTGCCGTTTCGGGCCCTTCAAAACCATCTGTCATCCCCAACCATGTGTTCCCCGAACGAGGGAAAAGAGAGAACACCTAGGCTACGCTCTAGAGCCCCGCTGCGTATTCGCCTGATGGTGGAATGGTGCCGGGCGTGGGTCCTATAGAACATGTGACGGCCGCTTCCAGCCGCCACGAAGAAGAAGTAGTCCGTTGCGGTCGGAGAGGATACACACCCGGCTTGATATCGAGGTGTTTCCTGTCTAGTATCGACAATTCGCAACCATAGGAGGACCTTCAGATGACAGAGCCTTGGGAAAGGGATGCTTTGACCCCCGATGAGTACCACAAAGTTGAATGTAAGCGAGGGCGAGAGTTCATTATTCGGCTGACCACAGGAGCTGATGTTTTCTCGGCTATACAGAAATTCGCCATCGATTTTGATATTCAGTTTGCCAAGATCCATGCGGCCTTCATGGGTGGACTGCAGCCTGCAAAATACCTGGTGTGGGCACCGGATTCCTCAAATCCTGATAACTGGCACAGAGAAGCCGTCGCCACCACACAAAACCTGAGCATGGTCCTGGCTCTGGGCGGTGTCATCCATCCCCGGCCGGGCCAAGATGGGCAACCGGAACCGTTTCCGGCGATTCATTTTGCTGCGGGCGGCGCCTGGGACTGTCCGACCTTTGGCGGCCACCTCGAGCAGGGCAGCATTGTCAAAGGGGTTCTCGAGTGTTTTATCACGGAAATTCTGGGAATCGAGAACGTGGCACCTGTGGATAGAGTGTACGAGGACGATCAGTACCCGGAAAACTGGTACAGATCAATTTAGAAGCTCAGTTAGGCCAGCAGCTCCAGACGTCGGCAACTCGGCTCTGACTCTGCAAGATCGAGATCCGTCAGGAACTATGCCGCGTCGTTTGCATATTGTTGCGTAGAGTCGGTGGCTTCAGTTGTATACCGATTCGTGCCACTCAAAAAGTCCTTCATCAACTTGAAGAAAACCCCGTTCAGAGCGAGCAGTGCCACCAGGTTGGGCAGAACACAGACACCTACGGAAATGTTGGCAAACACCCACAACCGATCCACATTGGTGACGCCGGCAAACAAAATACCTGGTAACAGATAGAGCCATCGATAATAAGTGACATATTTCTTATCGAAGATATTGGCGAACGCGGTCTCAAAGTAAATGAAGAACCCAATCTGAGTTGAAAGACAGAATGTGAGTATAGAAAAAGAGATCAACGTGCCGGCAACACCGGAGGGAAACACTGAAGAAAAGGCGACGATGACAAGCTCCACGCCGGATTTCCCGCTCGACAAGGCATCGGTGGAGAGAACGGCAAAAGTGGTGATCGTACATATCACCAACGTATCGATAAATACTTCAAAAGCTCCCCAGATACCCTGCTGAAACGGATGCGGTGTGTCAGCCTTGGCATGCACCATGGGGGCTGTTCCGGAACCAGCTTCGCTAGATAGCGTGCCTTTCGCCATCC
>JBDGYW010000719.1:0-3849 GCA_039588935.1 Gemmatimonadota bacterium
CCAGCCGGGCACCCGTCAGCACCCTTCGCTCCATCGGCACCTTGGGTGCCGGCGACTCCCATTCCGCCCGGTCCTCCGACCGTCTCCACCACCACCCAGTCGGCGTGGGGCATATAGGTCGCGTCAGCAAACACGTAGAACGGCGGTGCCTGGCCCACTTCAACACCGGCTACGAGCAACTCTTCGTAGAAGGGTGAACTCAGGATGCTGATCCGAACCGTAACATCCGGACCCGGCCGCCCAATTTGGCCGCGGCTGCCGCGTTGTCCCTGGAATGAGAACGCATTCCGCTGACATGTGTAAGCCGGCTCCACCACCTGCGACACACTCAAAGAGGGGTTTACGCGCAAAAACGCGTTCAGGCGGAAGCCATTCACGACGCTCACGAGCGGATCGCCGTGGGTAGCCCAACCACCGTCGTTCCTGGGAGTCGCTTCCGGGCTGTGGCGACTCAGGAACAATATGTGGAGCGGCGGTGGGTAGTCGTCGTCGTAGCGGGTCGCGAACGGGATGATTGCGCCGTCATCGAGCACCGCCTCATAGGAGGCTCTGATATTGTTCCCGGGACATACGCGCCCGTCTGTGATGTGCATGCGGATCTCGGCGATCCTCGAAACCATACCCGGATCGGGTGCATAGTCTGGTGGCGGTTTGTTCGAACATGCCGCCGATAGTCCCACGAGAGACAAGAGCAACAAAGGTCTAATGG
This sequence comes from Gemmatimonadota bacterium, assembly GCA_039588935.1. Classification (GTDB taxonomy): domain Bacteria; phylum Gemmatimonadota; class Gemmatimonadetes; order Gemmatimonadales; family GWC2-71-9; genus JBDGYW01. Next base: position 710 of record JBDGYW010000719.1, read on the forward strand.
CCCAATTCTCAACCGCTTCAGAGGTTCTGCGATACACCAGCACTCCGCTCATCTGCATGTGATCATCCCTCAGTGATCGTGGGTGATGCGGTTCCGATTCAGCCTCCCCTGGCATGCATCTCGTGATGCGGCCCGGGACAACGGCTCACCGATCGCCGAAACGCCCCCCGGTTCGGAATCAGCAGCCGATCCTCTGCTCCTCTATCGTCCCTGTGTGTCCAGGCGGCCGCGATCACATCAGCCACCTGCCCATCATCCGACGACGCTCGTAGGTGGTCTTTTAGACTGAGGCCTTCCAAGGCATAAAGACACCTGAACCACATGCCGTCCGCCGTCAGGCGACTCCGGTCGCACCGCTCGCAAAACGGCCTCGTAGTTGACGCGACAATACCGAATGTCGTCCCGTCAGGCAAGACAAATCGAGTTGCCGGCGCTCGCTTCGCGTAGTCGCTCTCGGGAGCCATAGGATCAACGGAGCCGTAGTACGCTCCAATCACGTCGAGAATCTCAGCCTGCGAAACGACATCATTCATGGACCACCGGGTTGCACCACCCACGTCCATGTATTCGATGAAACGGAGTTCGATTGCGCGAGACTTTGCGAATTCCACGAGATCGACAAGCTCATCGTCGTTGTAGCCACGAATCACAACGGCGTTCAACTTCGTGCCGGAAAAGCCAAGCTCCCGAAGTGTATCGATGCCGGCAAGCACGTTTCCGTGGCGCGCGCGTCTGGTGAACTGTTCGTATCGATCGGGCCGGAGAGTGTCCAGACTCACTGTCACCCTTCCAAGGCCGGCAGCCCGCAACGATTCGGCGTGGCGTTCCAACAGTACTCCATTTGTCGTTAACGCGACGTCGGTTATCCTCAGGTCCTTCGACACCAACTTGACCAGTTCGACGAGGTTGCGACGCACCAATGGCTCGCCACCTGTCAATCTCACCTTGCTGACACCCATGCCGGCGAAGATCCCAACCAACCGAGCCATCTCTTCGAGTCTGAGAATTGAGTCGTGCGGAAGCCATTCGTACTCGTCCTCAGGCATGCAGTATCGACACCGGATATTGCACTTGTCGGTCACAGAGACGCGAAGGCTGCCCAAAGGACGCCCGATACGGTCTGTCGGTTTCTTCGATTTAGTTGGTTCCGGCATGAGCGCTGAACTTAGGGGCGAAAGAAGACGCGCGGTAGTGGTCACGGTCATGGCTACTGCCATTACTGCAGACACGACATAAATCGTCCTCTGGCGAGGACACTGTAGGACCAGAGAACCGCCATAGTTGCAGCCGACGCGACGGTTGTCATCATCCTGAATCGCCGAGATTCCGTTCATTTTCAGCTAACCCTAGAGGTTGTTTGAACTTGCAGGAAGCTCTTACATTGACGGGAACTTTGGCATACTTCTGGCACATAACGATTGTGAGGTGCCATGCAAATGGCTCGAGCGACAACCTTTAATTGGAGTCAGACATGACCGGGTGTACAGAAAGCCGAGTCCCGGTTCTGAGCCGGGATCTCGAAGAGACAATCGAGAGCCTCGTTCCGGCCGTCGAGGATCTGCTCCAGCGCATTTCAGGTGCCGCACTTGATGCAACAGAAGGCGATGGAACCGATCTAGTGATAGCGGCGCCTTTGCGCTTCCCCGACGGAATCGGACACGGACAAGTCGTGGCCTCACTATTCCGCTGGCGCGACACGGTACGTCTCGACATCAAGATCGAGCACAACCGCATGTTCGTAACGCCAAAGGGAACCGCTTCGGACCGTCGCTGTTTCCTGAACGACTACCAGGCGTCCGTGACGCTTGCGATAGGGGCCGATGAAGTGCCGGAGAATTTCGAGCGAGAGGTAATCTCTGGAATCTCCGCGGCGCGCGACGCTGTGCAGCGGTACAACCGCCGCAACAGCACTCCGTGGAGTCAGGTGTCGGTGGCCGCTAAGTAACGCGAGGCACAGGACCAGCAAGCGGATGCGAGGCGGGAGCAATTGCTCCCGCCTTTCCTTTTCCCGTGACGAACTAGAACTAGTTGGTCGACAATTTGCTGAGCTTCTCGGCAAGGAAACTCGCCGCTGACTGCTCAGCCCAGAAAGTGGGCGACCAGGCGGTACCTTCAACGAATCCGACGTGGCCTCCGTGCTCCGTGATGCGACATTCGAGAAACGCGTTCGCGCGAGCTATCTGCGTCGGGACGGCACTTGCCGGCAGAAACGGGTCGTCGAGCGCTTGAATCAGCAGCGTGCGGGTCCTGATCTTGTCGAGGAATCCCACCGAGCTCGACCGGGAGTAATAATCCTCAGCGCCAAGGAATCCGTGCAGTGGCGCTGTCGAGGCATCGTCGAACTCGCGAAATGTACGGCTCTCCAGAGTGCGTTCTATGTCGATGACGTCTTTGAGGAGCGCTGCTTTGGCTTTCACCTTCTCTTTCAGGCGTCCCACAAGCGACCAGCGGTACACCTTTGAGAAGCCCCGCTCGACGTAGTCGGCACCTACGGAGAGATCGAATGGAACAGAGATCGCGACAGCGGCAGCCACCGGATCGTCGCCGCGTTCACCTGCCTCCCCTAGACACTTGAGGAGTACGTTCCCGCCAAGCGACACCCCAACAGCGCCGAGAGGCAGGTTCGGGAATCGCGAACGCAGGGTACGTAGCACAAACGACAGGTCTTCAGTCTCACCCGAGTGATACAGTCTCGGAAGGAGATTCAACTCGCCACCGCAGGACCGAAAGTTCATACCAACGGTAGCAACGCCCCGGTTTCCCAACGCACGGTATAGCTCTTTCGAGTACCCAGACTGAGAACTTCCCTCGAGTCCGTGCACGACAACTACGAGAGGTGAGTCGGAATCGATCTCCTGTCCACCTACCCTTGCCGTCCAATCGAGATCGAGAAAGTCACCGTCGGGCAGCGTCAAACGTTCGCGGCGGAGGTCAACACCACCCATGCGCGATCGGATCAGTCGTGCTCCAAGAGTCTGGGCGTGAGGCCCAGGGAACCAAGGAGAGGGGCGGAAGGGGGCAGAGGTAGCCAGCCCCTACCGCCTCCCCTCCGGCACACCAAATGGATACAACTTGTTGATCGGGCCGAACTGGTAGTCCAAAGCATCGAGATGCAGAGTCCCGACAAACGGGCCTGGAGC
>JBDGYW010000720.1:0-3846 GCA_039588935.1 Gemmatimonadota bacterium
AGTCGCCCAATCAGGCGCGGTTTATCTATCACCAGCAAACGACTGCTGGTAACGACATGGATGACTGGCGCATCGAGGACAATTACTGCGACGGGCAAATTCTGGACGGCATTCGCATTGCCACCGGCGGCGATGCGGGCGAGTTCCGTCGTTGGCACATCACCGGCAATAATTTCGAGACTTTCTACGCATCGGCCCTCTACGGCATCTTCACCGACAACGGCAACCCGACTGACGGAACGGGCAACCGCTTCGATCACAATACCGTTCGCGCCTTCCAGACCGGTATCTACGCCCGGCGGCACAAAGGCGGGACGATTGAAGGCAACGTCATTGTTCAGTCTCGCAGTGGCGGGTGGGACATTCACACGAGTGACGCCCGCCACGCAACTATCAACGATAACATCTGCATCGGCGGTGCCGGTGGTGGGATAAAGATAGCCATTGGCACTGAACAGGTACTGTCTGGAAACATAATTTACGACGTAGACGGCACCGGCTACGAGTTGCAATGTTCAAGGCTTACGGCCAGCGGAAATAGTGTCATTGGGTCCGGTGTAAACACCGGGCGCGGTTTCGACCTACTGAACAGCTGCGCCGATTCGACGTTCGCCGGCTGTTATGCCTACAACATGGGCAGCGACGGCTTTGGGATGACCAACTCTCAAGAGGTCCAGTTTGTCGGGTGTAAGGCGCTCAACTGCGGATCGGCTGCGGGTGACTACGGGTTCCACGTACTCAACTCCCTTCGGGTCCAGTTCGTCGGGTGTTACGCTGGAGGCAATTGGGATGATGGTTTCCGCAGCGATTCCGCAGAGACCTCGCTCTCAGGTTGCTACTCGATCAACAACGGCGATGCAAGCGCCAACGCAGCGGATTGGACCGCCAACACGGCGATCAATCCGAACGAGGAGAGACGAGCGACGGGCGGCGCACAGCCAACTCTGTATTTCGAGGCCACGGCGCTGATCGGGGGCGGACTGACTGGCGCTACGGAACCTTCGTGGAATCTGACGGTCGGCGGAACGACGGTCGATAACGAGGTCACTTGGACGACCCGCGCAATCGCTGGCGTAGGCGACGCGATGGGCTTCAACATCGAATCGTCCTCGGCTCGGTCGCAAGTATCGGGCTGTTACTCGTCCGGCAACGTGGGCAAGGGCTACTACACCAGCGGCATCAACACGACCTTCAAGTCGTGCTACTCGTACCAAGACGGCGATCGCGGGTTCCACGTCAACGCCGCAAACGGCGTGATGCAGGATTGCTACGCGCACAGCTCTGGCGCGGCTGGATTCGACTGTCAGTCGGTGTCTCTTGTCACTGGCTGCTATGCCTATCTGTGCGACTCCGGTTTCAGCATCGACGCCGCAGACTGTCTGGTCAACGGCTGCATCTCTGACGGCGCGGTCACTGGCGCTGGATTCAGCATCGGTGGCGGAACTCGCAGCACTTTCACCGGATGCGCTGCGATCAACGGGGCTGTCGGGTCCGGTTTTACCGGCAACGCGGCAGAGGCTACGCTCAACGGGTGTTACGCGTACAACAACGCCGCATACGGGTTCATCTGCCAAGGCGCGAAAATGGCGTACAACGGCTGCGTGGCCCACACGAACACCAATAACGGTTTCGACCTCGGCAGCGCGGCGCAGCTAACTGGGTGCCTCGCTGTCTCGAACACGCAGAAGGGTTTTGCATTCAAGTCTGATGGTGATGACGGAACGGCTTCCGGCTGTGTCGCTGATAGCAATACTGGCTACGGCTTCGATGTACGCGGTGCTGCGCGTAGTCAATTGTCTGGATGTCTCTCAAGAGATAACGGCAACGCTGGCTACAACGTCACAGGAGAAGAAAACAGCATCGTTGGGTGTCGCTCACTCAATGACGGTGATGCCAATGGCGATTACGGAATCCACATCCAAGCAACGGCACTGAACAGTCTTGTCAGTGGATGCCATGTGAAGAATTCATGGGACCACGGCATCTTCGTTGAAGCTAACTTCTCCGTTGTCACAGACTGCTATGCGATGAACGTCGGTGACGGTACGGGTGCTGCGGGTGAAACGGATGCTGTTGGTATCCGCGTAACGGGTACGCAGTGCAAGATCGACGGCTGCTACGTCTACGATAGCGCCGACCACGGATTTGAGGTTACGGGTGCCAACGGTAATCTCAAGAGTTGCTACGCAGAAATCTGTGGTTCGGCGGCTGGCGATATTGGGTATCTGATCTCTGGTGTTCAATCTTCAGTCACCGACTGCTATGCGAAGGATTCGTTCGACCACGGATTCTCCGTCACTGGTAACCAATCTCAACTCTCTGGCTGCTATACGGATAACTGTGGCACCGATACGGGTGACTATGGCTTTGCTATTAGCGCAGCGAACTGCCAAGTCTCAGGTTGCTATGCGTATAACGGAACTGGCCGTGGGTTTAGCATCAATGGCACCGAAGCGGCAGTCAGCGGGTGCGTCAGTCGGGACAATGCTGGTCCCGGCTTCCACGTAACTGCTGGCGGTGACGCTTCTCATCTTGATTCGTGTCTTGCAGATAACAATGGCGGCGCTGCCTATTTCACTGGTGGAAGTGCCGCCGACGTTCACGTTGTCGGTTGTCGTGCGAAGAACACACCCACGGGTCAATTTAGCTTTGAGATTCTAGGTAACCGTGCGAGTGTCGTGGGTTGTTTGGCGAATTTGGGATCGACTGGATTTAGAGTAACCGGAACTGAAGCTACCGTTTCAGGATGCTATGCGCGAGACACCGGAAGTGCTGCGGGACATTATGGATTCGAGATTACAGGCGCACGTACCAATGTCTTAGGCTGTCACGCAAATGACTCTCACGACCACGGCATCTATGTGAATGCCGCCGACTGTCAAGTCACGGGGTGCTATGTGGACGCAGCGGGGGTTGCCTCTGCCGTCGCCACAGCCGATGGTATTCACCTGACTGCAAGTGCGGATAACTGCAAGATCACCGACAACTACCTGCACGGGAACAGCAACTACGGCATCGAGGAAGTGGCCGGATGTGACGGAAATCACTTCGCCGACAACTACTACTTCGATAACTTCGCCAGCGCGGCGGTATGGGCCGCAACAACGGCTTACGCGCTGACGGATACGGTTCGGGCGACAGCCACCGCACTGCCGCATCTGTACTTCGAGGCCACGACGGCGGGCACGTCAGGCGGCGCTGAGCCGACGTGGAATGAAGCGGTCGGCGGAACCACGACCGATGGGACCGTCGTATGGACAACCCGCCTCGCCACAGCCAGTCTCGGCGGCACAGCGCGTACACGGCTGGACCGGGAAGGCACGCTGCTCCAGCAAGAAGGGCTGACGGAGGTTATCTCCGTCTACGACGCTGTTGGTGGACAGACGCTGAACGCCACGCCGATCACGGTCAACCTCGACACGGCCAAGGTGAATACCCGCTCGGCGCTGTACAGCCTGGCCGCGGACGTGATTACGATTGCCCAGGATGGCACGTACCTGTTCAACTTCCACATGACGGGACTCAACGGGGCTAACCAAGCCAGTACGATTCGCTGCTACTTGGAGCGCGACTCCGGCGGCGGATTCGCGTTGGAGACAGGGACCGAGGTGTACGGTGGCGACATCGGTAACAACGAAGAAGACACACCAGGGGGCTGTATCGCTTTGACCGTGGCCGCTGGCGACCAGTTCCGGCTGCGTGGAGACCGCGCTGCGGGCACAAGTTCTTCTCTTTCGACGGTAGCGAACAGCTCCGTGGTGACGATTACGCGGATGGGGCCGTAGGAGATAACTGGTGGCTGATGTAGTGAACAGAGCGAGCGGCGGTGTCTGGGAGGGCGTTGAC
>JBDGYW010000721.1:0-3844 GCA_039588935.1 Gemmatimonadota bacterium
CCGGATATCATCCTCCTGCCGTCTCTCGCGAAGGTCCTGGATGTCTCCACGGATTGGCTCCTCGGTAGCCATGCGGGTGAGGGCGACACGTTTGCTGCGACAGTCCTCGTCTCTTCGGTTAAGGGATTCACTGCCCGTTGCGAAGGCCTAGGGACTCCGCAGATCGCTATCTGGTCCAATGGATTCTTTCACCAACTGACTGAGGCTGTTCTTGAGCACGGCGGCATACCTGTCAAGTACATGGGCGACGGTTTCCTGGCGTTTTTCGCGGGCAGGGATCACACCTTGCGAGCGGTCACCGCGTCCGTCGTCGTGCGCGCTGCGATGGCTGATCCGGTCGTGATCGGTCTAGCCGCGGGCACAATCCACCTCACGTCAATTGGCCACGTCGCGTATGCCCGACCGGACATTCTGGGGCCCACCGTCAATCGGGCATTCCGCGTGAATGCTTGGGCGATGGCGAATTGCGATTCAAGGATCGCTGCCACCGGGGCTTTCGAGGAAGACCTCAGTGGTCAGTTTCGTATCGGGCAGGCAGTTGACGTCGAGCTCAAGGGAATTGGAGGCTTGGTGCGGATCTGGGAGATCCTCGGCCCAACAGAGTCCGTAGCGCCGTCCCATAGCGAGTCCGCCTAGCACGCGTTAGGAGCTGACGGGCGGGGTCCCGTGAGCATATCTCCCTGGCCTTCCTTTGCCCTCCGCTGGCCTCCGAGATATTCAGGAGTATTCAGATAGGTATGCGACAGTGCAAGACACGGGGACGGCAAAGGAGAAGCTCGGCACGTTCGCGCCGTCCTCCCGTGCCGTTACCGGCTGAGGAGACGGGTAACGAGAGCAGTTCAATACCCCGCGAGCCCCGTCAGGACGTCACCCCCGCAACCGGACTAACGCAGGTGGGTCTCACTGTGGGTCTTAGTCAGTTCTCCGTGAGGTTCTTCCGATAGCCTGGCTAGGATCCATGACTCGCAAATCGGGAAGGCTACACCGCCGATAGCCTCGGTAGGCGTTCTGCCGCCCTCAAGGACAGCTTCGACCGTCTTAGGGCCTGTGTTGGTATGATCGTAGTAGTGTTGCCGTGTCTTTCCAGCCGGCGGCGTGCGCGACGTCGGTCACGGCATAGTCAACCTGCGCGGAAGCTCGTGCTGAAAGCGCGATCTAACAAGCCGGAATACCTCTTTCCCCGGTCAGTGTCGAGCTTTGTGCTCGGTGCTCTCAGTACGAATGATCAGCGTCAAGTTTAGAGTGCCAACAGTGAGATTCCTGTCATCATGGTCGCCGAAGTTCTTCAGGTCAGCGGTGGTCACTCGCCGTGATCTCAATCTCCCACGTTCTGCCGGAGCGGTTGACCGTCCACACGATCCTCTCGCCGGGCCTGATGTTTGAGAACTTCCTGCCCCCGGCAGCACGGTCCAGACGGGTGCCATCGATGTGAGTCAGAATATCGCCGACGCGCAGTCCGCCGAGATCGGCTGGGCCGCCCGGCTGCACAGAAGTAACCTGAGGGGGTCGGTCGAATCTCCAGAGCCTGGTACCATCATCCTGCCTCACACTCTGGCCGTCGAAGAGCAGCACCATCCCCAACAGAACACGGGTTGGTGGTAGCCACCCAGCGTGTTCGAGGTAGGCGCTGTCGAATGTCGGACTGCCGAAGAACGAGTCAACGAGATCCGCTACCCTCCCCATATCGATAGCAGGAGGACTTACGTCATAGTAATCATCTTCGGAAACGGCGCTCGGGATGATGGTGACAGTACTGAGACTGCCCGATCGCCGGATAGTCAGTTCGACGGGTTCACCTACTACCAGATTGGCGTAGCGAAATCCGGCACGCTCTGTCGTGATCAGCATGCTGTCGATCGCCACGATGACGTCGCCCGACCGTAGTATCCCGGCGGACGGGCCATCGGGATCCACCTCCCGGACCCTTGGCTCGGAGCCGAACTTCACGAAGACGGAGTCCTCACCGATCGTCATAGTGCTCTTAGCTGTCATCCGGACGATGCCCAGCATGGCGCCGGGCTTGGGTATCCTCACGTGGTTCCACCATGCGGCTTGCGCCCCGGTATCTATCTGAGACCAGGTAGACGTAGAAACTCCCAACAAGAAAAGCACTGCACCGACACATCTGGAACCAACGACTATTCCCCTATTCATGTCTTTGCCTCCATCCTGGATGCGTGACGCGATCAGAACCGAACCGTGCGCAGCTCACTGGTGAGTGGAGTTCCGCCAGCATCCGGCAGCAAGATCGTTGGGAGCACCTGCCTCAACACATCATCTCTCGGCATCAACTGCGTGATAGCGCTGGCAGCCGATATCAGTGTGGCCAGGGCCACCTCGCGGCCCTGGATCACTTCGTCTTCCTCAAGAGCACTGCTGAAGTAGGTGAGGTTTTCGAGTGCGGCGAGGTAGTCTCCGCCGGTACCCTGCACCGTAGCTGCGAGAGCGAAGCCGTCTGTGGGATGTTCGCTGGGACCACCTGAAGGAGTCCGCGTACTCAAAAGCAGCCCCAGGGCGAAGCCACTCATGATGAGCACGAGGCCTGCTGCTGCGACACCCGCGAGTCGCAAGCGTGTAAGCTCGATCACAGTTCGCCGCCTCTGCCGTAAGATCCCGCAATCCATCAGTGCACTGACTACACGATGTTCGAGGCCGGCGCTCGGTTCGAGTTCCTTCGGCAGACCTGCCACGGCTTCGATTTCACCGGGCAAACGTTCATCATGGTTCATGTTCGGTCTCCTTCACGCCCGACAGCATCCTTCCGAGCGACTGCCGAGACCTGGACAGATGGCTCTTTGAGGTGCCGATCGGTATACCGAGTAGTCCGGCTATCTCACGGTGTTTCATCCCTTGAATGTCGTGGAGCACCAGTACCACTCTCTGGTCGTCTGGAAGCATCTGGATCGAACGCTCGAGGTCGATCCGGTCCTCAGCAGGCAGGTCGGGCGAAACGATATTCGATAGGTCGTCCGTCTGAACGCGTCGGGAGCGGTTCCATTGGCGAAGCTGTTCACGGACCAGATTGAACCCGATTCCTTGAAGCCATGTACCGAAGGCAGAGTCCCACCGGAACCGGTCAAGGCCCTTACACGCGCGGATCCAGGTCTCCTGCACAACATCCTCCGCCTCGCTGCTTGTCCCCGCCAGCAGACGGGTAACAAATCCCAGTAGCCGCGGGGTGTAACGCCTGTAGAGCTGCAGGAAGGCCCGTTCATCTCCCTTGCGTAGGATTAGGGAGACGAGCCTTTGATCGTCAGCGTCAATGCCTGGTGCAGTACCCATTCTATTGAGTAAGTCGGGATTGGGAGCGTTTTGGTTGCGGAGCGTGCCAGGGCATCGGCATGCCTGACTATATAGAAATGGTACATCGCGTCGCCATGGCATGGCTGTCCATCGACACGATCATGAGTGGCCAGATGGGTGGTGCATGGCTCCGGATGTCGGCCCATCATCGCCGTGAAGCAACCGATCCAGAGCCGCCACCCCTGGTATACCCGGGACGGAGCCTAGGTCAGTACCGGAAGGCCCCTACCGTGTTCGCAATTGGACTGATAGCGTGGGGCAAGCAGTCCAGCCACAGCTGACATTGGTAGACCAGGTTTGGGCGTTGACCGTCCGTTAGTGATTGGATTGGCCCCTCAAAGCGTTTCCTTACCGGCCACGACACAGGACCGGGTCCTGTCATCCGACCTGTAACGGCAACAGGTGCCGCACGTCGACATGACTGTGGCTTAACAGTCTGTCGGACTTAACGAGGCGGTGCTTTGTTGAGTTAGTGGTGGTTGCACTCGTTCTTCGTCATCCGATATACTCGGTGCCATGAGCATACGATTCGTGAATGTCG
>JBDGYW010000722.1:0-3843 GCA_039588935.1 Gemmatimonadota bacterium
CAGAACGACGCCGATACGCAACTGTTCAACATCGACAATAGTGGTGATGTTCTCGCGCAGAGCATACAGGATATCGACGGCCCCGGCACGAACTGGGCGATCGCATCTGACGGCACGGTTACGGCGGTATCCTACGGCGGCATCACGGAAGCGAACCTTGTGGATAAAGCCGCCGCCGAGTCGATCTCGGGCGCGTGGGATTGGACGGACACCGGGACGTTCGATTTCGCGGGTCCGGTCACGGGGACCAGTTTCGCCGCTGACGCCAGCGCCACGCCTGCCGTTGACTTCGATGATAGCGACGACGCGGGCAGCAACCCGGATGGTTCGATCAACGTCAACTGTCCTACCGCCAACGACTGCGACATGACGTTCGCGGTTAACAGTGGGGCGGACAGCGAGACTGGGGTGCTGAAGCTCGACACAACCGATGGCGGGGCGACTACAGTACAGATGGGTACTCCCGGCACTAACGATATCACTGTGAGCGAGGCGGGCAAGATGTCCACGACTGGCACAGGCGCGTTTGTGATACCGAACGGTGCGGCTCCCGCTGCGACGTGTACTGTTGGTGAGATATTCATTGATACCGACCAGGACAACGACACCAACTGCACGACAACCAGTGATAACCAAATCTGTATCTGCACGGCCACGGATACTTGGACGGCATTCATTAGCGACTAAGGGAGATGCAATGAACATCGCCCGCCTACGAGAGCGCGTGAAGTTGGATGAGGGGCTGCGGCTCAAGCCGTACCGCTGCACGGCGGGCAAGTTGACTATCGGGTACGGGCGCAACCTCGAGGACAACGGTATCAGCGACGAGGAGGCCGAGTACCTACTGACCAACGACCTCAAGTTCGCTGCTATGGAAACTGTGGCGATGTTCCCGACGTGGGATCGGCTGTCGGATCTGCGCCGCGAGGTGCTGGTCAACATGATGCTCAACCTCGGGGCGACCAAGTTACGCAAGTTCAAGCGGATGCGCGAGGCGCTGTCGCGAGAGGACTACGGTTCAGCGGCGGCTGAGATGTTGGATTCCAAATGGGCGCTCCAGGTGGGGCAGCGTGCCGAACGGCTGGCAAAGCAGATGCGGGACGATGAGGAGCAAAGTGATGGTTAAGAAAGCGATATTTGCTGTCGCTGCTGTTTTACTGATAGGTGCCTTGGCTTACGGTGCTGGCGATCTGTGCTGCACCGAACGTCGCGTACTGGTTAGCGCCATCGTTGCCGCGCTGGAAAGCATGGAACGTGGCAGGCCCGAGGAGGCGCAGGCTGTACTACGCAAATCGCTCAAGCTCGTAGGAGAAGAAGATGCCGCCAACGGACGGAAACGGTAACGTACCAGCGTGGGTCGGAGTGATGCTCAAGGTTGCCGGCACACTCTTAGGTTTGGCCGCCGTTACTATGCTTGGCATGGTCGGTTGGTATCTGGACGGCATAGCGGACGACATAAAACTGCTACGGGCAGAGCAGCGCGAACTCAGCGATTCTATGATTCTGATGCAGGCGGACGTAACCCTACTGAAAGCCGCCGTGGAAGATGTTGCGGGCGGCAATGTTTTCACTAATATGAACCTACATACGGATGACCGTATAGAGAGGGGCAGCCCATGAACAAAGACGGCTACGCAATCAAAGCGTTCCTGGCGGTCGTATTTGGCCTTACATTCGCCGCTTGTGCGCTGTGGGCGGTTTACCATTTCACGAACGAAAACATCGCAGCGACGATTGTCGGCGCTCTGATCCTATCTGTACGCGACATCGTGGGCAAGATTTATAGGGTTGTGCGCTCCAATGGCGAAACTCCAGCGAAACCCCTACCCACCGATACCACATAGGAGGGGAAAATGACGACGACAGACACAAATAGATATAGTTGCTTTCCTGGGGGAATACCGCCAGGTACCATCTATCCGGGGACTTGGTATTATCCGCAATGGACTTACCCATCGCCCGGTCAATACGGCTGGGTCTGTCCATCCTGCGGCAAAAGCAACGCACCGTGGGTGAGTCAGTGCCCGTGCCGTTACGCTGCGGCCCCAACCTACCCACCGTGGGAGTCGCCGTGGGTTAGTCCAACCACAGACCTACGATGGGATTGGGTTGTGTGGACCGGAACGAGCGACCCGCCACCCGCTGAACACACTTGACCGCATGGTCCCGCCGCAATATGATGGGGGTATCTGCTAACCATGTACCATAAGAGGGGGTAGCATGGAAGTTAGGCGACTGTACGAGCGACCGCGAGTGGTTGTCGCGCTACCATCTTACAATCACGCTTGCCGCTGGTGTAGTTCGGAAAATCCCCTAGCTAGCCGCTGTTGCGTGTCCTGCCATGACGATGAGAACATGGGGTACGATCAACTGGGCTTTGTTATGGTGGGCGACATCGACGTAGAAATGTGTTGTGCATACGGATGAGGGGGTAGCATGGCGAATAAACACCCGTGTCCTAATTGCGGGGCCGGCTGCTACGGGGCGCAGTGTAGCGACTGCCGCAACGGGACCGCGCCGACGCCGCTCGCACCGGAGACATTCGAGGCGAACCGCAGCGGCGACTTTCTCACCATCCGGTCATTATCTGATACGGTACGCACCGTCCCCGAGGCGCTGAAGCGGGCCGAGATCGACACCGACATATGGGCTGTCGATACTCAGCGCGTGTCGTTTCGGCAAACCGCCAATATTGAGGGGAGCCGCCAGCTCGTCAGTATAGACATTCGGCTCAAGCGTAAAGTACCAGAGCGGCTGGAGTTAGCGGTCGAGGCGCTACTGGCGCGGCTGGCCGGCAAGGGGCCGAAGTACAAGAAGCGAACGTACAAAACGTACACTGCCAACCCGTGTATGCTGGAGTTCTCGCCGCTGGATCTGCACTTTGGGAAACTCGCATGGTCCCGTGAGACTGGCGAGGACTACGACCTTGAGATAGCGGAGCGATCGTTGTCGGGAGCTGTGCGGGATGTGCTACAGGTCGCAGGGCATTACCAGGTTGAGCGGTTCTTGTTCCCGGTCGGCAGCGATTGGTTCCACATCGACAACCTGAAGGGGGAGACAATTCATGGCACGCCACAGGATACGGACGGTCGCTGGGCCAAGGCGTTTGAGGTTGGCTACGAGGCGTGCGTTCGAGCGATCGAGCGGATGCGTAAGACCGCCCCGGTTCGGGTTATATGGGTTGGAGGCAACCACGACTGGTCTACGAGTTGGTACTTGGTCAAGACAATCCAAGCACGGTTTCATGATGCGCCCGGTGTGCAGGTTGACTGCGAACCCACCCCGCGCCAATATGTCAAATATGGCATAAACTTGTTGGGATTCACGCACGGCGATGAGGAGCCGCACAGGGCGCTCCCCGCGCTGATGGCGACCGAACGCCCGCGGGAGTGGGCCGATACCAAGCATCACGAATGGCACCTCGGCCACCTCCACAAGCGCCGCCAAGTCGTTCATACGGCGGTAGATACGCATGATGGTGTGGTGGTGAGGATACTCCCGTCGCTATCGGGGCGGGACGAATGGCACACAAAGAAAGGATATCTCGGCGCTGGTCGGGTAGCGGAGGCATATCTGTGGAGCAAGTCAATGGGTTACGTGGGCCACTTCGCGGTGGGTCAGCAGTCGGGGCTGGTACAATGAGGGGCGTTTGTGATTGGTGCGAACGGGATGACCTACCGATGTGCCCAGTGTGCGAGTCGGTATGTGGCGAGTGCTGCAAGAAACCGGAACACAAACCACCGCCCGCGCCGCTACCCCCGATGCCCAAGGACAGCGCGGAGGAGTGGGCCAAGGAGATGTGGGGGAAGTGAAGTCGATCACGCTGGGGAAGGGCAAGCAGCG
>JBDGYW010000723.1:0-3824 GCA_039588935.1 Gemmatimonadota bacterium
CCGGTAACGTTGATCGAATTGGGGTCCGGCACTTCGGTGAAGACTGACTACTTGTTGTCGGCCTATGCGAGTTCCGGGATCCATGTCCAATACGTTCCAGTAGACGTGAGTGAACCTGCCATTCGTGTGGCGGCAGATAGCTTACGCGCCAGGCACCCCAGAGTGAAAGTCGCCGGGATCGTCGGCACGTACGAGAATGCATTTCCTCTTTTCAGCAAATACGCACCATCGATGGTGATCTTTCTCGGCAGCACAATCGGCAACCTCGATCCTGAGGAGACGGAGCTGTTCTGGGGGCGGGTCGAAGAGAACCTTTCTCCCGGGGATTTCTTCCTGTTGGGTGCGGATCTCGTGAAGAATGTCGAGGTTCTCGAGGCAGCCTACAACGATTCCCAGGGGATCACCGCCAAGTTTATGAAGAACGTGTTTGCCCGAATGAACCGCGAACTCGGTGCGGACATCGATCTCGACAACATCGAACACGTTGCCGAGTACAACCCCGACGCCAGGCAGGTGGAGATTCTTGCCAGGTTCAGGAATGCACAGGAAGTGTTTTTCGAGCCGTTGGAGTCATCCATCGACATCGAGGCCGGCGAGTCTGTGATGCTAGAGGTCAGCAGAAAGTTCGTGCTCGAGGACCTCATCGACTACGTGGCCGAAAACGGACTAGACACCATTCAGGTTTTCACCGACAACGAGAAGCGCTTCGCGGATCTGTTGCTACGGAAGAGATAGGGCAACCGCGGAGGCAGAGGAGCAGGGGCGGGAGGAGGGGGAGGTCGAACCTGCCTCCCGCATCTCCCGCCGGGGTGGGGTGGAATCTGGTTGGGCTTCCTCTCCTTATCTCGGCACCTCCGGTCTCCAATCAATACTCAGCGCCTCAACCTCCTTCATTATCTCCAGTTCGAGCGCCATCGCCACGCGCCTGAACTCGGCGAAGTCTGCGGTGAGTGCTTCGTTCACCAACACCAGGACTTCTTCGAGCTTTGCTTCGGCCTGCTGCAAATACACCATCTGTGAAGGAGTCGGCGCACCCCAGTACGACGCTAGTCCGCCGATCGCTTCTCCCAACTTGCCGAAAACTGTACCTGGCGTGTTTCGAAAGCCCTGGCCACCCTGTTCGCCCCGGAACTCCACCCGCAGTTCGTCGAACCGGGCCTTGACCGAATCTCCGGACTCGCGGACCGCGGTGTGAGTGCTGTCATCTTCATCGAGCAGTTCGAGTATTGCGTCGATCGACTCTGTCGCTTCATCCATTCGGTGCATGGCCTCCGAAGCCACTGCTTGGCGCTGACTGACGCGTTCCAGCACTTCGAGTTTCCCACGCTGCTCTGATTGTGGAATGTCATACCGTGGGTCGAACGTTACGATCACCGTGGCCGACGACTCGCTGCTGTCCAGCTTTGCGGTGATGTTGTACGATCCTTCTAGCACCCACCAGCCCGTTGGTGGGAATTCAATGTCCTCATCTGATGCGCCGGGCCGAGGCAGCCCGTTGCTGAACAGATTCCAGGTTGTCCTGTTGAGCCCCGGCTTTGCCCAAGTGCGGAACTTGCGGACGAGATCACCGTTCTGGGTGACTTCGAAGACGACCCTGACGCTGTCCTCCTCGGTGTTCACAGAAAACGAAAGTCGTGCGCCCTCGGCACGGTTCTCACCAGCAAATTTTGCATCGCCGATGAACCGCATCCCGTCGACTTGCTTGGTCTGGTAGAGAATCGTCGGTGGGATATCAAACAGATGGATTGTCTCCTCGGCAATTGCTGGATTTGCCGCGAGTGCGCGCAGCGGCCTAACGTCGTCCAGAATGTGTGCGGCACGCCCATGGGTACCGATTACCAGGTCGTGATCTCTCGGGTGCACGATCAGTGCGCGCACGGGCACCCGTGGAACTCCGTGCGTCCACAGATTCCAGCTCTCGCCGCCGTTGAAGGAGACGTACATGCCGAACTCGGTGCCGAGGTAGAGCAGGTCAGCGTTCACGGGGTCCTGTTCGACCACGTGGATGAACCCTCCGATTTCATCCGTCACCAGGCTGCTCCACGACCGACCGTAGTCGGTGGTCCTAAAGATGTACGGCGCTTGATTGCTGCGGCGGTGATCGTCGAACACCACGTACGCCGTTGCACCGTCGAACTTCGAAGGCTCGATGTGCGGGACCCACGTTGCCTCTGGAACGTCGTCGATTCGGTCGACCACATTCTCCCAACCATCGCCACCATCACGTGTGATCTGAACGTTGCCGTCATCCGTGCCAACCCAAATCACGCCGCGCTCTACTGGACTTGGCGCGATCGTCATGATTGTCGTGTGATTCTCGGCGGCGGATGCGTCATAGGTCAAGCCTCCGCTCGTGTCGGACTGCTGCTTGAGCGGATCGTTCGTAGTCAGATCGGGACTGATCAAGGTCCACGAAGCTCCCATATCGGTGGACTTGTGAACGAACTGGCTGCCGTAGTAGATCGAGTTGTCGAATGGGTCGATTGCTATGCCAGCATTCCAGTTGAATCGGAGATGCACGTCGTCCGGATGTGCGGGCCGGATGGACATGTTCTCGCCCGTGTTCTTGTCGTACCGGGATATGTAGCCACCCTGTGACATCGCGTAGGCGTAACGTGGGTTCGTCGGATCGACGAGCGTGGCGAAACCGTCGCCGAATGCCACCTCGGCCCAGTGGTGGTATCGAATTCCGCCGTTCTCCCATACCTCGCTCGGACCCATCCACGATCCGTTGTCCTGGAGGCCGCCGTACACGTTGTACGGTGTCTCCATGTCAACATTGATGTGGTAGAACTGAGCAAGGGGTAGGTTTTCCACGAACCGCCATGTTGCCGCGCGGTCTCGTGAGATAGAAACGCCGCCGTCATTGCCGCTGATCACCAATTGGCCATCGGTCGGGTTCACGTACCAGGCGTGATGGTCCACATGCACACGTTCATCGAACGGGAGCAATGTTTCGAAGGTCTCGCCGCCGTCTATGCTCAGTGAGATCTCCGACTCGACCTTGTACAGGCGGTTCTCGTTCAGGGGGTCAACTGCAAGCTGGCAGTAGTAGAACGGCCGGTTTGCGATTCCGGGCTCGTTGTTGACGGTTTCCCAGTTCCAGCCGCCGTCTGTCGATCGTAGCACTGCGCTTTTGGTCGCTTCCACCAATGCATATACGACGTTCGAGTTGCTCGGTGCGATCGCCAGGCCCATGCGTCCAAGCTCGCCCTCGAGCATACCGTCTTCAGGCGTGACTTCCCTCCAGTTGTCACCACCATCATGCGTGAAAAACAACCCGCTCCCAGGCCCACCCGACTTGAAGAACCAGGGCCAGCGTCGGAACTCCCACATTGCTGCGAAAAGCTTGTTGGGGTTGGACGGGTCCATTATGAGATCCGCTGCGCCGGTCCGCTCATCCACGTAGAGCACCTTGCTCCATGTGGCACCGCCGTCGGTGGTCTTGAAAACCCCCCGCTGCTCGCCGTCTCCCCAAGATGGACCTTGCGCGGCTACGTAAGCCACGTCCTGATTGGTGGGATCGAGGATTATCTCAGAGATTGACTCGGTGCCTTCCAGCCCAAGAAAGGTCCAAGTGTGCCCGCCATCCATGGATTTGTATACGCCGGTGCCAACCCCCGAACTGTTCCGGCGGCCCTTCTCACCGGTTCCGATCCAGACGATGTCAGGCGCGTCCTGGAATATCGCAATCGCACCGATAGACGGAGTCCTCAGATCGTCCGTCAGCGGTTCCCACTCGGCCCCGCCGCTCACCGATTTCCAGAGGCCTCCGGTGGCCGCACCGACGTAGATGATGTTGGGATCTGACGTCACGGCGTTGA
>JBDGYW010000724.1:0-3821 GCA_039588935.1 Gemmatimonadota bacterium
TGACTATCTCACCGTCAATCACGATGACGGCACCAACCGGCACCTCCCCCTCTCGTTCACCTGCCCGTGCCTCGCCCAGTGCCGACTCAATCCCGCGTTCGTCCTCGGCCGATGGCTTTGGCCTTCTCGATGCCAAATCCGCCATGCGCCTAAGCGCCCTCTGCCCTTACTCCGATTTCGAAATCGAGTCCCTGGTTTTCAGGCGCTCGCACCACGCGGATCGTATCCCCTTCTTTGAACCGGCCCTCGAGTACCGCGAGCGCCAACGGGTTCTGAATGAAAGTCAAAATCGCTCGCTTGAGAGGACGCGCACCGTAGCTTGGCTCGTAACCCTCCTTCACCAAGAACTCTCGCGCATCGGCAGACACCTCGAGTATCAGACCGCGGCTCCCCATCAAGTCGCGAACATGTTCCAACTGCAGGTCGATAATGCTCGCCAGGTTCCCGCGGCTCAGCTTGTGGAACACGATGATGTCGTCCACGCGGTTCAGGAACTCAGGCCTGAAGGTCTGACGAAGTGCCTCGAGTACCCGAGCTTCACCGTCTGCGTCCTGACCGGTTTCCGATTCGAGCAACCACTGGCTTCCGATGTTGGAAGTCATGATGATCACGGTGTTCTTGAAGTCCACGGAGTGACCCTGACTGTCGGTCAGCCTGCCGTCGTCGAGAATCTGGAGCAGCACATTGAATACGTCTGGGTGCGCTTTCTCGATTTCGTCGAACAGGATCACTGAGTATGGCCTGCGCCGCACCGACTCTGTGAGCTGACCACCCTCTTCGTAACCGATGTACCCCGGCGGCGCACCGATCATGCGCGCGACTGCATGTTTCTCCATGTACTCCGACATGTCGAGGCGCACCATCGCGCGTTCGTCGTCGAAAAGGAACTGAGCCAGTGCCCGTGCGGTCTCGGTCTTGCCCACACCTGTGGGGCCGAGAAAGATAAAGCTGCCCACCGGACGATTAGGATCCTGCAAGCCGGCGCGCGACCGTCGTACGGCATTCGATACCGCCTGAACCGCCTCGCCCTGACCGATGACGCGTTTGCCAAGCTCGAACTCGAGCTTGGTCAAACGTTCTCGCTCCGACTCGAGCATCTTGCTCACCGGAATGCCGGTCCACTTAGAAACGATCTCGGCGATGTCTTCCGAGTCGACGTCTTCCTTCAAGTACTTTGCGGTCGCCTGGATCTCTTCGAGTCGCTTCTTCTCTTCTTCGATCTCCCGCTCGAGTTCCGGGACTCGGCCATAGCGAATCTCAGCCGCTTTCTGCAGATCGCCACTCCGCGTAACCTGGTCGGCCTGAGTGCGCAGCTCTTCCAGTTCTGCTTTCTTCTCCTGGAGGTGAGTAATCGCGTCCTTCTCGGCCTGCCACTGAGCCTTCATGCCCTGTGATTGCTCCTCCAACTCGGCCAGGTCTTTCCTCAACGCCTCGAGCCGTTCCCTGCCCGCACGATCTTTCTCACGAGACAGTGCCTGTTCCTCGATGCGAAGTTGCACCATGCGTCGCTCGACCTCGTCGATCTCCTGCGGCAGGCTGTCGATCTCTATTCTGAGTCTACTGGCTGCCTCGTCCACCAGATCGATGGCTTTGTCGGGCAACTTGCGTTCGCCCAGATACCGATCGGAAAGCCTTGCCGCCGCAATGATTGCGTCGTCGGTGATGCGCACACCGTGGTGTACCTCGTAGCGCTCCTTGAGGCCTCTCAAGATGGCGACGGTGTCTTCGACTGTAGGTTCACCCACCAGCACAGGCTGGAAACGCCGCTCCAATGCCTTGTCCTTTTCGACATACTTTCGGTATTCGTCGAGAGTGGTGGCGCCCACCACATGCAGTTCTCCCCGCGCCAGAGCGGGTTTCAGCATATTGGACGCGTCCACTGCCCCCTCTGCCGCCCCTGCGCCAACAATCGTATGCATCTCATCTATGAAGACAACGAACTGGCCTTCCTGACTCGTGATTTCCTTCAGCACCGCCTTGAGGCGTTCCTCGAATTCACCACGGTACTTGGCACCCGCCAACAAGAGGCTGATGTCCAACACGATGATCCGCTTGCCGCGCAACGACTCGGGCACGTCGCCGTTCACAATGCGCTGAGCGAGACCGTCAACGATTGCCGTCTTGCCGACACCCGGCTCACCTATCAAAACGGGGTTGTTCTTTGTGCGTCGAGAAAGAACCTGCATCACACGTCTGATCTCTTCGTCCCGCCCGATCACGGGGTCCAACTTGCCCGCCCGCGCAAGCTCGGTGAGATCCTTTGTGAACCTCTCGAGTGCCCGGTACTTTCCCTCGGGCTCTGCGTCGGTCACGCGGTGACTGCCACGCACCTCGTTCAGGGCCTGGAGAACGTGCTCTTTGTCGATGCCACGTGCACTCAACAGTTCCCGAGCGGTAGTCCCCTTCGCATCTATGAGCCCCACCAGGAGATGCTCGGTCGAGACGTGGCTGTCGCCGAGTTCCTTCGCGAGAAAGTCCGCGCGGTCCAACGCATCGTTCAGCTCATGAGACGCCATCGATTGACCGGAGGCTCCGCTTTGAGTGGGCAGCCGCTCGACCTCCCGCTCAACTTCCTGCCGCAACTCAGTGACGTTGACACCCGACTTCTGCAGGATAGGCACTACGATGCCTTCGCCCTGGTTTAACAACGCAAGGAAGAGGTGCGCGTCGCTGACGACAGGATTGCCGACGTGGCTCGCCATCGATTGGGCTTCCCGTAGAGCTTCACCCGCTTTGACCGTTAGCCGTTCAGCGTGAATCATGCATCACCCTCGTCATCATGTGATTGGCAAGTGAAGCGTTGCATCTGGTTCGATACATGCTCGCACTCACTGCTCATTGCTTGCTGCGCTCACACAGACTAGGCACACCCCGTGCCGAAAAACCTCTGTATATTTGGCAAACCTACGCCAAAAAGACAGGCGCGCCAGCCGAGTGGCCAGCGCGCCTTACTGTCTGTTGTTGCCGTAGCAATCGGGAGGGGACGAGCGCTACTTGATGATGGTCATTCGCTCCGAGAACCGGTGGCTGTCAACCGTCAACTGGTAGACGTAGACTCCGGACGGAGCCTCCACATCTGTACCCATGATCTTCCCATCCCAATACGCGGAGTATTCTCCGGTACCGTTCCATGACAGACGAACGTTATCCAGCGGCTCGCCCGAGCCTTGGAGAATGGGAATGGCGACGAGTTGCGCCAACACGTTGTAAATCCGAAGGCTCACCGTGGGCTCATGCCCATCGGCAAAGACCGACTGATCCAGGTCAAACGGGATCGTCGTCTCCGGATTGAACGGGTTCGGGTAGTTCCTCTTTAGCCGCACCGGATCGGTCGGCGGATCTTGTTGTGCCTCCGCAAGCGTAGGCGCGGCCAACAGGAGCCCGAGCAAACAGACAGCCCTGGCCAAGCACCTCATGTACTACTCCTTCTCACAAACAGGTTTCGTTAGAAATCGCTCCTTGAAACGTCTGAAAAGTGCCTAATCGCCCATCCAGCATGAAGTTACGCAGTTTCCACAAGCGTTGTCAAGAGTCAGGCGCCGCCGGGCCTCGGCCTCTCGAGTCGCCGAGGCGCACCGTCAACGCTTGCCCGTCCATCCACTCCAACAGGGGAATCAAGTACTTTCGGCTCAGACCGGTTCTTTCCCGGAGATCGGCCGGCGTAGCCTGCCCCAAGCGCTCAATCTCCTGCAATACTACAGTTACGAGTTTAGCGAGTTCCCCAGGGTCATAGTATCGGTCTTTCCCCACCCGTGTCGTAGTCCCGTTCCTTACAAAGAAACCGAGCAAATCTCTAGCCTCTTCCTCGGGCACGACCTCCC
>JBDGYW010000725.1:0-3807 GCA_039588935.1 Gemmatimonadota bacterium
CCCGTGGAGATCAATACCATGTCAGCCGGCACCTCGTTGCCGTCGTCGAACAGCACACCCCTGACCGACTCATCGCCCGTGAGAGACTTCACCCGAACCTTGGAGAATATTTCGATCCCAAGCGTTTTGATGTGTTCGGCGAGCATCTTGCCAGCCGCTTCGGGCAGTTGCCTGGGCAGGAGCCACCCGAAGCCTTCGACGATTGAGACTTCTTTTCCGTTCTTTCGAAGTGCTCCTGCGGCCTCGAGCCCGAGGAGGCCGCCGCCGATGCAGACACACCTCGTCGCGTTACCGGCATCGTCCAATATCCGTCTGGCGTCTTCAAGCGTCCGCAGGGCGTGCACGCCTGCACGTGAGGCGCCTTCGAATGGCGGAATGAAAGGATGCGAACCGTTGGCGAGGATCAGTCGGTCGTAGGCAACGGTCTGACCGTCTTTCAACGCAACCTGCTTTTTGCCAGGAACGATGTCGGTGACCTCTCCGTGAATCAGCTCAATGGCCTTATCGCCGAACCACTCCTCGGGTTGCATGACTAATGATGGCTCGTCAACTTCGCCCGCCAGCAGCCTCGTCAGGTTCAGGCGATAGTATGGGGGGCCCTGCTCTTTGCTGATGACGGTGAGCTTGGCACTCGGTGAGGTGGCACGTGCCTTCTCGGCGGCGGTGAGCCCCGCGACTCCAGCACCGATGATCACGATGGCACCAACCTCTTCAGTGGCCGCACCGGCTACGTCCGTTTCAACCGGCTCGAAATGTTCCCGTCCAGCTCCGCACACGAGACAGACCTCCGGCGGGTTGGGTCCTTCATGTACGTAGTCGCAGATGCCACAGCGCCAGCTGCTCACCGACCGCTGCTTTGCAGGCTGCTTCTGCAACTCTATTTCGGCAAAGAGAGCAGATCCCACACCGCATACCGGGCATTGGTCCGGCGGTGCGTCGCCTTCGTGAACGTATCCGCAGACTTCGCATTTCCAGGCTCTTCTTCCGGACATCTGGCGACACCTCGGCGAGAGTTCAACGTTTCGCGGAGTGTACACGTTGGCGCGGATGCTCCGCAAGCGTGGTGGCGGCGGTTTGAATCACATCTCTGGCGGGTTCCCCACCGGATCCTCGCCCGCCTGCCACGAACTGAGCACGCGTTCGTGAAGGTGGAAGTTCTCGCCCGGGTGTTCGGTGAAGATGACGTACATATTCGCGTTAGGGATCTCACACAGCGTGTGGATCTCGTCCATGAACCCGAGCGCGAGCTTTCGCCGTTGCTCCTGACTGCGCCCGCCGCGGATATCGGCGTTGACGAAGGCGATGCCAGCCTCTGGGTCCTTCACTCTGCCCAGCGCCAGCCCGTGGGTTCCGACCTCCCGAATGGTGATCCCAATGTGATCGGTACCGGTGCCCATGACATCGGCAAAGAGTCGCATCACATTTGCTGACAGCTTCTGCTTTATCTCGTCGGAGATCTGCCGGTTGAATTCGAATTGCAGATGCGGCATGGGGTCCCTCCTACACCAGTCGCAGCCGCAGAATGCTACGGCCGTTCATTCCGAAGCCTGACCCGTCATTATCGTCACCGGAGACAGGGCGTTGTAGTCGGCCTTTCCCAATCCCATCTCCTCCGCCAGGCTGATGAACTCAGGCAGGTCTTCAGGTCCCTTACCGAACAGGGAGAACGCCCAAGCATCGAGTGCCACCGGATCGACACCCGCCGCCACCATCCGCAGCTGCTGAACATGACTCAAGCTTCCGCCTTCCGGCCCGGTGTCCATCAGTACGCGGGAGGCATCAACCACGGTCAGAGTCGGCCGCATAAGTGCCGACAGTTCGGCAATTGTCTTCTGAAGGTTGGTGTGGAACATGCCGCGGAACTTGCCAGTTATCCCGATCCAGTTCTTCAAGCCGGCCGTCGTACCGGACAGGTTATGGTGTTTTGCCACTGGAACGTTGATCAGCTTGGTGGCTGCCACAAATGGCTCGAGCACGTCCCAAGTTCCCAGACGCTCTGACAACTGTACCGTGTTGTACGTGCTATTCTGCGGCAAAATGACCTCGGCGCCGGCCTCCGTGGCGGCCAACAAGATACCGCTTCGTTCGAATGCCCTCTGCGGATCGCTCACGGGACAGTCGCATACGATCACTCGCTCAGGCCCGACCTCGAGGCAGGTGCGCGTGACTTCCGCAACTACTGCGGGATGAGTGTTTGCGGCCTGATCGACGTTGCGCTCCCAGCCAATATTGGGCTTGATGACCACCACGTCCTCGGCGCTAACGAACCGTGCCATACCTCCCAGCCGGTCGATGGCGGCCCGAGTGTTGACTGCTGGGTCGGCCCCGTGCGCTATGACCATTCGCGGCGCTGACGCGGGAAGTTCAACACGGTGATCTCGAATCGTGTGAGTGGCACTCCGCCCGAACCGTTGTCGGCGATCATATACCAGAAAGCCACCGGCACCGACTGCTCCAGTTGCAAGCACGGCACCACCAGCCATCAGCAGGCGTCGTCGAGTGATGAGGCGTCCCCTTTTTTTCTTCTCGGGCTCCGAAGGCGTGTCCGTGTGTTCTGGATCGCGGTTCATATTGACATCCAATCTCGAGGTTCCGTTGTCGGTGACTGAACTATCGTTCACCACTCAACAAGACCCAGGTCCACCGCATGACCCAGAATACACTCGTACGTTTACCATGTCAACGACAATGAGACATCATCGGGTTGCGTTAGTTACTCACCAACAGTACACTTGTGAGTATACATTGCGGTAGAGTTTTGTTCGGGATGCACTGCTGCTCCGGGTCCCGAGCCGTGCGCGTTGAATGTGAAATCACACTTCCCAAGGAGCCACACCATGAATAGGAACGATGGAGAGGTCCGCGATTCTAACCGGATCAACCGGAGAAGCTTCGTCAAGACGAGCGGTGCGGCGCTGGCAGGTGGTGTGGCGTTGGGGCATGCGCCCGTGGTAGAGAGCGGGCGCGTTTCGAAGCTCTATGGAGCGAATGCACTCTTCCCGGTCCGACCCAACCAGGACGGTAGCATCCAGAGCTACCGTACCCTTGGACGAACCGGCTTTCGGGTATCCGATATCAGCATGGGTTCGAGTTTCCTGAGAGAAGGCAACGTACTCAGGTACGCCTTCGATAAAGGCGTCAACTACGTCGATACGGCAGAGGCCTATCAAAACGGAGCCGTGGAGCGAGCCATACGAGACGCACTTCAGCACATCAACCGGGAAGACATTTTCATCACGACACATGCAGACATCAGAGCCGGCGCCAGTCGAGAGTCTGTACTCGAGAAGGCCCGCGGCAGTTTGGAGCGGATGGGCACCGACTACATCGACGCTTATATGATGAGCAGCGTCGATAGCGTGGAGTGGCTGAACGCACCGGGTTACCATGCCGCGATTGAACAGCTCAAGGCGGAGGGAAAGGTGAGGTTCGCCGGCGTCACCTACCACGGTCCCGAAGCAACCAATCAAACCGGGATGGCGGACATCCTCTGCGCGGCAGCGGAAGACGGTCGGTTCGATGTCTTGCTCCTCGTTTACAACTTCCTCAGCAGTTCCGAAGGAGACAGGATCCTCGGGGCGGCAAAAGCGAACAATGTGGGTACGACCGCGATGAAGACCGCCATGGGGAAACTCAGAGCGGAGCCCTTCGACCCCGAGAACCTCAGCGTGGTCTTCCAGAATTACCTGGACGCCATGGTCCGGTCCGGTGTGAGCCGCGAGAGTGCTCTGGCTCAGCTCCGGTACTACTCCGATGAGCAAAACCGATTCGTAGAGAGGACCAGAACATTTGCTGACAGGTACGGGA
>JBDGYW010000726.1:0-3804 GCA_039588935.1 Gemmatimonadota bacterium
CGGCAGCGATAGCATCAGTCTGGTCCGTAGAGCAGTCCGATATCACTAGCACGCTTATACGGTCGTCGGGATAGTCCAGCGCGAGAATTGCCTCGAGTGCAGCGGCGATGTTTCGTTCTTCGTTGTGCACCGGCAGTACGACTGCAACGACCGGCCACGTCTCTAGCGGCGGCAACACAGTTTTCTCACGGCGCGATGCCAACACGTATAAGATTGCAGGAAAACCCAGGTAGGCATACACGACGAGACCCACTGCACCAACCAGCACCGCCAAGCCCAAGCTCATGCGCCCGGCACCTCCTTCAGACTCAACTGGCGCCACTCGATCCCGGGGCTCGCGTTGGACATCGCGCTGATCACGCTTTTTTTCCCTAACGCCACGCTTGCGCGCCTTCGCACATAGTCCGACTACGGCGCAAAGAACGTACGTATGCGCGACGCACCACGGCCTGTGGGTGGTCCGGAAGCCGCCAACAGTAACCTATCTGGACTGCTCGGATCCTGCGAAGGAAACGATGCTCGCCACGTGAGCAACGAGCCGAATGGAGCCCCAGGGCCGATGCAGAAGAGAAAACTGTCAGAACAAGCCTCGACAGTTGCTAGGAATGGAGTATCTGATACTCCGCCCACTTCAACCTGATTTCGCTGATGAGCCAACTGCATCCCGCTTCTCGGACACGAAGTTTGCGATAGCTGACAGTGTACCGAGGTTCTCTTCGGTGATCTCTTCGTCCTCCACGACAATACCGAACTCCTCTTGAATGAACTCGAGCAGTTCAACCACTCCCATCGAGTCTATCACGCCCTTGGCCATAAGTGGGTCGTCTGCCTCGATAACCAGATCAGGACGTGCGTAGAGAAACTCCTCGACCACGAAGGTGCGTATTTGTTCAATGATCTCCGGGGTGTTCATTAACTCTCCGATTGGAAATCTGGTCCAAAGAACCGCTCATGCTGCCGTTTCACGTTGTGAGCCAGCACTGCTGAGCCTGGCCACGTTGACGCAAGCGCGCCTACGCACGAATTGGGCCGTTCTCGGCGTGTCCTACCCCTAGACAGCGCACGGTACCGAATTGGCGCTCGAGACTCAAACAAGCGCCAACAAGTCGGATCGGGTTCCGCCGAACCGACCGTGTATTGGCCAAACATCGTGTTATTCAATTTCCTCTACAGCTTCAATAAGGCGGGCTGGCAGGTGCAGGTAACGAGTGGTCGCCCGCTTCTGCTCGATGTCACTGTACACGCGTTCTACCTGGACGGCCTCGTAACCCGTGGCCTCCGCCGTTCGCGCAGCAGTCCAATCGTTGTTGTGCGCGAATAGCATCATATCCATGGCTCCCGTCGGCACCGCAAAGTAGAACTCTTCTTGAGTTTGAGCCAAGGAATAGGTGCCAGTTGTTGGGGCACGCCCGGTTACCGCCTCCGGTACGCCGAGAAACTTCGCAAGCTGATAAACCTGAGTCTTGTAAAGATGGGCGATGGGCTTGACATCCGCTAAACCGTCACCGCCCTTCACGAAAAAGCCCTGGTCGTACTCGAGACGATTGGGCGTACCTACCACGGCGTAGTGGAGCCGATCGGCATGGTGGTACTCCAACATCTTCCGCGCACGCTGCTTGAAGTTGGTCGCAGCCACGATTTCCCGGTACTCCCTTGGCGGCAGACGGAACCTATTCGTCTCACCCTGCGAATCCTGAACCACGAGGTAATAGACGTTCAGCTGATCCGAATTGAGGCGGTCTCCCGGCAAGACGATCTTGCTACTCCATCCCTCGCCGTAATCCGGAACCAATCGCCGAATGGCATCGTCACGGCGACTATAGCAGCCGCAGCCTTCCAGAACAGGGGTGATGTCCTCCACCGCATAGTCAATGCCCAGTTCCTTTGCCCATCCTTCAGCTATTTCGCGGGCTTCCGGCTCCACGTCAGCTTCTGGGAGCATTAGCCCAAACACCCGTTTTGCACCCAGTGCTCGCACCGCGAGGCCCGCGCAGACTGACGAGTCAACACCGCCACTCATCGCCACTACCAAGCCCCGCCTCCCAAGCTCCTCGGCCACTATCTGCCGCACGCTGACCTCGATCCTCTCTACCGCAGATGCAGCATCGATGGACAGCAACTCAGCCCCGTTCGTACCCGATTCAGTCATGTGGTCAATGCTCCCAGCGAATGTTTGCTGTTCTGTTCGTTGTCGAGTCGCCGATTGCAAGGATGACGCCTCCACCACCTTGCGACAGCATTCAAAGAACGATTGCAACTATCTCTACCGCAAGCCCATATATGGCTGGAATCTGCAGCCCTCTGATATCCGCGCCTTGAAGAGGAACCGGTGTTGCGCGCGCGCCACACCATTGACTCCAGCGTAATCGACTTGGGAAGCGGATGTCGAACTACTGATACAGGACACCTGGCATTGGATCTGCAGGACGGATCCCCCTAGCGTTCGACAGAGTAAGCGATTAGATCGTAGCCACATCGAGGGGAAGGAATCGAAGCCACAATGACACACTCCTGGGCAGGCCACAGCTCGAACCTGGCTTGGATGCTTTGGCGAACCGCCGAGTTTGCCGGAGCCAAACCGGCGATCGTCTCGCAGGGCGACTCTGTGGATTATGCTTCACTCGCCAAAAGAGCAGCCCAAATTGGACAGTGTTTCTCGGGTATGGGCGTGCGACCCAACGATCGTGTGGCCCTGTTCCTCGAGCGTGGGGCTGATGCCGCGGCGGCCTTCTTTGGTGCCGCAGCCATCGGAGCGATCGCCATCAATGTCAATGATTCGCTGAGACCCCGTCAGATCGAGCACATACTCAACCACTCTCGCGCCAGCGTCTTACTCAGTTCTGAACAACTTCTCTCAGCTGAGCCGAGAACGCTAGACGCACCTTCTACTCAGATCGTCACGTTGGACGATGTCGCAGAGTCTGGAGACCTCACACCCATTGACCGAGTCGGTACCGATGCAATCCAGATAATCTATACATCCGGCTCCACCGGCCAGCCGAAGGGTGTGACCATGAGTCACGGGGCGTTATGGGCCAGCCTCGAGACGATCACAGGGTACCTCGACATCAGCGATAGCGATCGCATCGGAACGGTCATGCCGTTCAGCTTCACTTACGGATTCAACCAGCTGCTATGTGCGGTTGCTACGGGAGCCACCCTTCTACTGGAGGACTCTCCCCTCGCCCACACAATCGTGACCAATCTCGCTGAGCGTGAGATAAGCGTGCTGGCTGGAGTGCCTGCTCTATGGCTGCAATTGCTGCAAGTGCCGGATTTTCGCGAAAGACCAGTTGGATCGCTGCGCGTGCTCACAAATGCCGGAGGGCATTGTCCCAGGCCAACCGTAGTTTCTCTTCGCAAAGCTCAGCCACAGGCGAAGTTGTACCTGATGTACGGTATGACTGAGGTCATCCGAAGCACCTACTTGGACCCGAACGAAGTAGACAGCAGGCCCGATTGCATGGGCAAGGCCATGCCTGGTACCGAAATCCTGGTTCTGCGCGAGGATGACACACCGTGCGAGCCAAACGAGGTAGGTGAGTTAGTGCATCGAGGGCCCACTGTCGCCCTAGGGTATTGGGACGATCCCGAGGGTACTGCGAAGACGTTCCGGCCGAATCCAATCCGCCCCCTGGGTGCGCCCGATAACGAGCGGGTCGTGTTCTCTGGCGATCTCGTACGTCGGGATGAAGATGGCTTTTTATACTTCGTGAGCCGCAAGGATCGCTTGATAAAGAGCCTCGGTTACCGCATCAGCCCAGACGAGATTCAGGACGTTATGCTGGCCTCGGGAGCGGTTCG
>JBDGYW010000727.1:0-3802 GCA_039588935.1 Gemmatimonadota bacterium
CCCCCGGCGGTGACCGTGTTGTGAGTTTTGTTGTGAGTTTCGTACGACAGTAAGCCCCCTGATTAGCTCTGAGATACGACACCGATGCCCAAAACACCGCGTTTATGCTACAATTTGTCGTATCTGACCAGGTTTCTGTCCTGCATGGGGTTCAGGGGGTCGTGGGTGGAGCTGCGCCCGCTTGCGGCGATGCTCGCTTGGAGATGCAGTTGCGATAGCAACTGCCGAGCAATCGCGCCTGCGATTGCCCAAATCCCACCGTCCCGACTAGTTAAGTTGATAAAATACAACAACTTAGAAGATGGGCGGTAGCGAGTGACCGCTCATTTTTTATGCCAGTGTGCCAATAGTGTGCCAAACTACACGGGCACTCAAAATGTTGCACTTTTATCGCATTCCCCCGTCCACTCTGGACGTCTCCCGTACTCAGGCGTATTCATAACGGTTGAATTCGGTACCGAGGATGCAGCTCGTGGCTGACACACTGGACCGATTGAAGACTGCACTCCAAGATCGTTACGCTATCGAGCGCGAGCTTGGCGCTGGTGGTATGGCCACGGTCTATCTCGCCGAGGACCTGAAGCTCCACCGCAAGGTGGCGCTCAAGGTGCTTAGGCCCGAACTGGCGTCGGCTCTCGGTCCTGATCGGTTCCTGCAAGAGATCGACATCGCGGCGAAGCTCACACATCCGCATATCCTTGGGCTTCACGACTGCGGCGAAGCAGACGGCTTCCTTTACTACGTCATGCCGTATGTGGAGGGGCAGTCGCTCAGGGACAAGCTGGCAAAGGAAGGCGAACTGCCCATAACCGAGGCCGTTCGCATCCTGCGCGATGTTGTCGACGCCCTGAGCCACGCGCACAAGCACAGCGTCGTTCACAGGGACATCAAGCCTGACAACGTGATGCTTACAGAGCGTCATGCGCTGGTGACGGATTTCGGTGTCGCCAAGGCTGTCAGCGAAGCAACAGGCCGTCACCAGTTGACGACCGAAGGCGTTGCTCTCGGTACGCCCGCGTACATGGCACCTGAGCAAGCAGCGGCTGACCCTCACATCGACCATCGTGCTGACATTTACGCAGTTGGCGCTGTTGCCTACGAATTGCTCACTGGAAGGCCGCCCTTCACTGGCACGACGCAGCAGGAGATACTGGCTTCGCATGTGACGAAGGCCGTGGAGTCGGTGACGGAGCATCGGGACAGCGTGCCGCCTGCATTGGCTGAGTTGGTGATGCGGTGTTTGAAGAAGAAACCCGCCGACAGGTGGCAGACTG
This sequence comes from Gemmatimonadota bacterium, assembly GCA_039588935.1. Classification (GTDB taxonomy): domain Bacteria; phylum Gemmatimonadota; class Gemmatimonadetes; order Gemmatimonadales; family GWC2-71-9; genus JBDGYW01. The sequence continues at coordinate 1,275 of JBDGYW010000727.1, forward strand.
CTGAAGGGTTGCTACCGCAACTCGAGGCGCTTGTGACCCCGAGTGGCGGTGTGACACCCACCGGGACGATGCCGGTGCGCCAATTTGCGAAACGCAGGTGGATGATGGTGGGAGGCATGGTTGCGGTTGCCGCGGTCGCCGCGGTTCTCTTGGGTGTTTTGGTGCGTGGTCCCACGTCCACAACCACCCATCCCCGGACCGCGGTCGCAGTGCTGCCGTTCGAGAATCTGTCGGCCGAGGAATCGCGGGCCTACTTCGCGAGCGGACTCCATACCGAGCTGGTCACGCAGCTCGCCAAGGTCACAGCAGTAAAAGTCATCGGCAGGACCTCCGTTTTGGGCTATGCGGGCACAACGAAGCCACTCACCCAGATTGGTGATGAACTGGGGGTGGGTAGCATTGTGGAGGGCAGCGTCCAAGTAGAGGGGAGCCGCCTGCGCGTGAACGTGCAGTTGATAGACGCCGCCAGGGATGAGCCTATCTGGGCGGAGCGTTATGATCGCACGCTGGATGACGCCTTTGAAATCCAGAGTGAAGTCGCGCAGCGGGTGGTGACAGCCGTGGGAGCGGCGCTCACAGAGACTGAAGTGAATGCGATTGCTGCTGCGCCGACCGAGAACGCCGAGGCGTACCGGTTGTACCTGCAGGGAAAGGACTACACAAACCGTCCCGGAAGGCTGCACCGGGATCTGGAGGCGGCCCAACAGCTCTACGAGCGGGCGCTCATGATGGATCCGAACTTTGCGCTGGCACACGCCGCGTTGTCATATGTGCACGGGAGTCAATACTGGTACGCGTATGACCTAGACACCTCGCGTGTGGAGCAGATGTGGGAGGAGGCGGAGGTGGCCCAGCAGCTCGCACCCGAGTTGCCAGAGGTTCGTCTGGCGATTGGGATGGCCCACTATCGAAGCCGCGACTTCCGGAAGGCGCTCGAGGAACTCACGGTTGCCGTTGATGCACTGCCGGGCTCAGCGACACTGTGGAACAGCATCGGCTTAACTCACCGTAGGCTGGGTAACTGGGACGAGGTTTTTGCGGCATCTGACAGAGCGATAGAGCTTGATCCACGGAGCGCTGATGTACTCCAGGATCTGGGTGGAGAGACCTACCTGGAACTTCATCGGTACGATGAGGCCATCGCGGCGAGCAACAGAGCCCTTGTCCTGGCTCCAGATCTTGCTGTCGCCGAGTTGATCAAGGCAAGAGCCTATGTTCTGTCGCAGGGCCAGCTCGACACCTTGCGTGTGCTGCTGGATAATGGACCTCAGACCTTCGGTACGTATGGCAGCTCGGCTTTGTGGAGTGCTCGACTCGCGCTGTGGGGCCGCAGACCCGATGCGCTGTTGGCGCTCTTGGGCGAACCGGAGTTAGTGACGTTTGAAGCTCGCGACGCGTACGAGCCGGGCCTCCTGCTTGCAGGATGGGCTCATGAGCTAAGTGGTGACAGCATCGAGGCAGATTGGACGTTCCGGGGCGCTCTCCGACAGCTAGACTCAGCACTGAGCGAGCTACCGAAGGACTGGCGCGTGCATGCTGCCCGGGGGTTGGTGTTGGCTGTTCTTGGGCGACGAAGAGAGGCACTTCGGGAAGCGAACTGGCTCAAAGAATCGATAGTATATCTGGATGCCCACGACGGCCCGCGCCTCACAGAGGCTCGTGCCTTGATTTTCGCGCAATCGGGCTTCTTAGACGAGGCTCTTGGAGAGATTGAGCTGTTACTGGTTGGTCCCTCCTGGACGAGCACACACATGCTACGCCTCGACCCGCGCTACGACCCGATCCGCGACGACCCAAGGTTTCAGGCGCTGCTGGAGCGATACGGAAACTAGGGCAATGATCGACGCCCTCTCCCGCCTCACCGCCGCCCTCTCCGACCGCTACACCATCGAGCGGGAGCTTGGTGCGGGTGGGATGGCTACGGTCTACCTCGCAGAAGACCTGAAGCACCACCGCAAGGTAGCTGTGAAGGTACTGCAGCCTGAGTTGGCGGTTGCTCTCGGCACTGATCGGTTCCACCGAGAAATCGAGATCGCGGCTCGGCTCACCCATCCACACATCCTCGCACTCCACGACTCTGGCGAAGCAGAAGGGTTCCTCTACTATGTAATGCCGCACGTCGAGGGCGAGTCCCTACGGCAACGGCTTGTTCGAGAGACACAACTGCCCGTTGAAGATGCACTGCGTCTCACCGAACAGGTTGCGTCGGCACTCGACTACGCACACCGCCACGACGTGATCCATCGCGACATCAAGCCCGAGAACATCATGCTGCACGAGGGCGAGGCCATGGTGATGGACTTCGGCATCGCGCTCGCCGTCACGGCGGCCGGAGGTGAGCGTCTCACAGAGACCGGCCTTTCACTTGGCACTCCTGCGTACATGAGTCCCGAGCAGGTGGCCGGCGATTCTGAACTCGACGGTCGCAGCGACATCTACTCGCTGGCGTGCGTCCTATACGAGATGTTGACTGGGGACCCGCCGTTCACCGGTGCGACTCCTCAAGTGATTCTGGCGCGCCACGTGAC
>JBDGYW010000728.1:0-3796 GCA_039588935.1 Gemmatimonadota bacterium
CGAGTACGCGGTGGTTAGCAGTGTGGTCACACCGGCGTCGACGAGCTCGTGGGCGAGCACATCACTCAGGAACTGGCCGTTGGTCCAGAGAGTGATTGGGGATCCGGGGCAAGCCTCGCGAGTCAGCCTCAGTAGCTCGAATAGCCGCGGATCGATCAGCGGCTCCGACATGGTGTGGAAGCGCACCTCGCCGCGGTAGCGATATCGGGCCAACGCTTCGAGCGCCCACGCGACGAGCTCGATGGGCAAATGCTGGGGCGGGTGACCGACCTTGGCCAGTGGGCAGAGCTGGTGGCGGGCCGTGAGCTGGCAGCAGTTCGAGGTCTCGAAGTAGATGGAGCTCGTCAACGCGAACGGGTTTTGTTCGTAGGCAGCTCTCTCTGCCGCCGTAGCGGGCCAGCGGCGCCGACCCGTGCGAGGCCTACGGCCCTTGCGACCGGGCCGCCCTGGACCCCCTAGCCGGCCACCTAGCCCGCTTCTGCCGGCTCCGGCCGGGCGACCGGAGCCCCCGGGGCGCCCAGGGAGGCCCGAGCCCCCCGATCGCCCTGGGCCACCAGGTCGTCCGGTGCCCCCGCCGTGGCGCTTTTTGCGATCGTCCACGACGGCAGGATACCGCGGGTTTGGTGGGTCTCCAAGGTGCCGCCCCTCGGATTCGAACCGAGACTGACCGGATTTTGACCCCGGGTCCTCTGCCGTTGGGATAGAGCGGCTTGGTACCGGCGGTAGGATTCGAACCTACACTGGCCGCGTTCTAAGCGCGGTGTCTCTGCCATTGGACTACGCCGGCTTGCGCGGGGAGGGATTCAAACCCTCAACCTTTGGCCCCTCAGCCCAACGCCTCTGCCGTTGGGCTACCCGCGCGTGAGCGCTCGGCCACCGCCTATCGGCGGGCCGAGCCGTCACAGCGCTAAGGTGATCATCCAACGCATGGGCTCATTGTGCAGCTTGACCGGCGAGTAGTCAACTGGTAGCTTGATCCAACAGTCCGTAGGGCGACAGGGACGTGCCCTGGAACAAAAAAACGTACCCTTCGGAGCCGCGCGTGACGACGCGTGGTGGGCTTACGGGCCCCACTGCTCGACGACGGTCGAGCTATTAACCCCCTCCCTGGGGACCGCCCACCGGTTAGCGCCGGTGGGCTTTTTAAATAGGCTTGGTGCTTACCGGGTCGGCGGAAGGCGTGGTGCTTCGGTGCTGCGCCTTCAGCTTTTTGTGGTTCTGGATGGGGATGCACAAAGTTTGAACAAAACGTTGACTGCGGCGTTCTACCTGATGTAGACATGAAGGCAGTCGGTGGCAACCGGCTAGGGCAACCTGACATGTTGAGGTGTCACGCGAGCGGCCTCAACCTCTGAGCAGGCGCTGCCCGTTAGCTGTCGATGGTCGTATGTTGGGTTCGAATCCCACGGGCAGCGCAACCGAAACGGAACGCCGTGGAACGGTTAGCCGGCTAGAGGATTCCTCGGATCAACAACTAGGCGTGACAGCCCGGAGAGACGGGCATTTTGAATCATGAGAACCAAGAAATCCAAAAAGCGCCTATGCGAAAGCTGTGGGGATGAGATCGAGCGAGGATGGCGGCGCATCCGGTGTCCTCATTGCTCCAAACTGGTCTGCATGTGGTGCTACCACCATGTCCACCGCTTGAAAGGGTAGTTGAGTAAATGACCAGAGAAGAACGGCTCAAGGACATCAGGGAGCACCCGGGACGTCACCGACATGACTTCGGGGGGCTGCAACGCTGCTGCATGATAGACGGCGCGCTGGACACGGGTCTGATGGAGGCCCATGAACGCTACGCCAACTTGGGCAGAAATGGGGGGATACGGTGTGACGTGGTGAGCGGTCCCTGCGCTTGCGGTGCTTGGCATTGAACGAGGTAACGATGCACATCATGACGATGGCTGAGTCCGAGGGCACCTTTACGAAGACGGAGAAGACCTACCGTCCTTGTCGCGAGTGTGGCGCGGAGATGACCTGCCGTGTCTGGGAGAGCAGCTGCGGTGGCTACGAGGATTACGAGTACACGTGTACGAACGGACACGTTGAATGGGTCGATGGCCCCGATGCGTGACAGCTCGGAGAAGAACTAACCACGAGGAATGAAACCTATCCGACAATACCGGCGTTCGATTCGGAGGCGACGGCGACGGCGTGAGCTCGCCCGCAAAAGCCGCCGAAGAAATCGTCGCCGTTGACAACAGAACTTGTGTCAGTGCCGGGACCGGGGAACAGCCGGTCGCCCACTGTGTGGATAAGCCCGATGGTGTAATCTTGACGGCAGGGCGAGGCGCTCACGAGCGCTGTGGACCCGCAGGTGCAAAGCCTGCCGCTGGCTTCTTTTTTACGGAGGCATCGTGAAACCAATGAAAGCACACCTGGCCGAACCCGGCGCAGCGGAGATCCCACCGAGCACGAAAACGAGGGACCCGGAGCAGCTACAGCGCATCGTCGACCAGTGGAACGAGGAGCACCCGGTGGGTACTACCGTCCGCTACTGGCCCGTGCGTGGCGACGACGAGTGCGACGTTACGGCGACGCGTAGCGAAGCGTGGCTGCTCGGGGGCCACACGCCTGTGGTGATGATCGACGGACGAGCGGGCGGTGTGGCGCTCGACCACTGCCGTCCGGAGTAGAGTTATGGCGAAGCGCGTACGAAAGCGGGGCAAGTTCTACCGGTGGCGCCGGGGCAAGCTCGTCCAGATCCCAGGACGGTGGGTGGGAGAGACGCTGCACCCGCAGACGAAGCGTAAGCGGCAGTCCAAGAGTTCGCGCAAGCTCAGGATGCAGTCTGGCATCTGGGCCAATCAGCGCTCGGGCCACCCGCGCAACTGGGCGCCACGACATCGGCTAGGACGAAGATGATGGCAGACAAACCGCGTAAAGGTGCGCGCAAGCTGGTGGTGGATGGACGACCTTGGTGGTTCAAGGTGGGTCAGGTGACGGTGGAGATCTGGGATTCGAGTAACCACAAGTCGGCCGTCGACATCGACGAGCTCACGGGTCGTAGCTGGGACATCCTGGAGCGGGGACGCTGGAAGGGCACGATCGACGGCATGGTCAAGCCGAGCGATGTAGTTCGGTACATCCAAGCGGAGCTGAGCTGAGGAGGCGGTGATGGCCGAAAAAATGGTGACGATTGACATCGACGAAACAACGCGAATGAAGGTGACGCGGTGGTGCCGGCCGTCTAAAGGCGTTGAGCGGTTCTACTTGGTCATTGAGCGGCGCAAGCGCTGGCTTGAGCATGATGATGCCCGGGCGTGGGCGTCGACGGAGTGTGTTGGGTTGTCACGTGAACAGCTCGACGAACTGCTAGCGGCAAAACCATGATCCGCGACGGTATGGTCAAGCGGAGCGGGGCTGAGGCATGAGAAACCCACCGGAGGAGACAGATCGGGTTTTTACGCTGAGCGGGCAAGCTCGACTGCGCGTGTCGGAGTGGTGCCAAACGCGAACGAGTTGGGCTTGTTACCTGAGCATCGATCGGTGGTGCGAGGACGACATGCGAGCGCCGCATTGGAAAACGGTAGAGGTGGTCAGTCTGGGTCCGCAGGACCTGGCCGACGTAGGCCACGAGCTACAGCGGTTGGCGAGAAACCTATGACTCGCGACAAGCACCTGCACATCATGCTGTCGGCCGAAGAGTTTGAGCGCCTGCAGCAGCTCGCGAAGGACCATGGGCTGTCGACGTCGAGCTTCGTGAGGCTGACGCTGTTGACGGTGTGGGACGCGTACCAGGAACGTCGACTGCAAGGTGGGGACAGTAAAGGAGAAGCGTAGTGGAATACGAAAT
>JBDGYW010000729.1:0-3795 GCA_039588935.1 Gemmatimonadota bacterium
CCAAAAGGATATATACGTGCAGAGTAATCCGCTCGAACACGGTCCACCTTGGACATTTCTGGACTAAGGAGGAGGACTTGAGATGCAGACAAGGAAAGTATCGATAAGCGTGATAATGGTAATGGTCTTTGTGTTAGGGCTATTCGCTCCGATGAGCCAACACGCGCGAGCAGCCATACCAGTACCTCACAACGCCTACGGCCACGCGCTCGACTTCAATGGCGTAGGGCTCGGGAATGGGTCCACAATCAGTGCGTGGATAGACGGTGTGGCGTACGGATGGAATTGGACATTTTACGACATCCTCGATCCAGACGCCGGCAATAGGTCGGACAAGTTCGACATCGACACTGAGGGAAACCAGGTCACCATACCTGGCGATCCTGACACCCCGTGGGTGAAGGAAGGCGGTGACCAAAGCGTGGATGACATCATGTACGTCTGGGGCGACATGACAGGAACCGATGTCACGCTCGGAAGCCCAACAACGATCTTCGAGCAGACGGATGTGTGGGAGACGTTCGACGAATTCTACGGCAATCTGACGATAGCTAATATCCAGCCGCCCGCGCTGCCCAAGATAAACAACATCGTGACGCAGCCTGGCGACATGGGCACGCAGTACATATACATCTTCGGCCCGCAGGGAACGTCCATGGACGAGTTCTACCTGGAGAAGAACGACGGCGTGCTGCACAACGTGGCGACGCAGATTCCTCTGTCCGGGACGATTTCCGAGACGATGTACTTCTACGTCGATCTCGGTGCGACGGACTACCTGGACATCATGGGAGATGAGTTGAAGCTTGTCTGGACGAATCCAGGCGGCCCCGGAACGCCCTTCGGCGGGATGGACGTCGTCGTGGATAGGGTCGAGTACAACGCTTCCGCGTTCGGTACGCACTATGGCGAACCGGACAATACGATCATGCCCGATGCCCTGCCTCCAGGATTCGATCTCGGGATCCAGAGGCAGCCGTTTCCCGGAGCTGACACGAACGATTGCCTGGTCGATTTCATTCAGGCCACGGAGCCCGGAAGGCCTCCAAATCCGCCGTATCCACTAACAGTCGACGGAGTCCAGGCTACCGGCCCAGGGCAGACTATTTCACATATAGTCAACAGGGTCGATCCCCTACTTGGCTGGAATCACAGTGACCCTGACATACCCGAGAGTCCCCAGTTCGGTTATCGACTGGAAGTCGCCACAGACCCAGCCTTCACTGCAGTGACTTGGTCAAGCTTCCAGCCCGCAAGCGGGGCAGTCAACGAGGTCTATTCGGGTCCCGCCTTCTCACCTGGCGTATGCTACTACTACAGGGCACGGACGAAGGATGCCTTCGACTACGGTCCCTGGGGTGACACTGAGATATGCATGAACACGCCACCGCCCACTCCGATTAACGAATATCCGGCGAACGAGACCATCTCGCCTATTGACGTGAACATCACGTGGTTCCCCGTTGTGGATGCTGAGCTAGACCCAATCAACTACGAGCTTGAGGTGGACGATGATCCAGGTTTCGGGTCCCCCGAGATACCCAAATACTTCGGGCCCGATCCATTCGACAATCGCACTTACGCGGCTAATACGAACTACTCCTACCGCGTGAGAGCACACGACGGCTACGAGTACTCTGGATGGAGCAGTGAGGGCGGCTACTGGTGGTTCATGACTACGGACCCGCCGACACCACCCGTACCGATTGACCTGTCGGTCGAAGGTTTCCTTCTTGGTTCTCCTGAGGCGAATCACTTAACGAACCGTGTGAACCCGGTCTTCAGCTGGACCTTCACGGACATAAACGGCGATCTTCAGATGGCCTACAGCGTGGAGATCCGGGACGCCGCAGGAGGGTTTGGAAACCTCATCTGGAGCGACACTGGTGGAGCTCCAGAGCAGACGACGTACGCCGGCCCACAGCTGGATGTGTGTATGGACTACTGGTTCCGAGTAATGGTCCAGGACGACTCTGTGAGCCAGCTCTGGAGCGTGGACTGGGTGGAAGGAATGTTCCACTCGAACTGCATACCCACGGTACCGCAGCTCGTAATCCCAGCAGATCAGTCAATACTACTCGAAAATGCAGCGCAGACAGTTACCTGGCTGTCCTCTACCGACGCGGACTTCGCGGACCTGATCGTCTATGAATGGGAAGTGGAGGAGACTTGTCCGCCTGGGGCACCAACCATCATCGCGAGTGGGACCACAGACCTTACAACGTCTACAGCTTTCGCCACGACGGCAGGCTGCTACTACAACTGGACGGTTCGCGCATATGACGGCTGGGAATACAGCCTATGGGCCACACCGTTCATGTTCTGGATCGAGGTTCCGAACGTACCACCAGGGCCCGCTACGAATCTCGCGGTCGACGGATTCACAGCCGCACCCGAGATCACACACCTGCTCAACCCTGTGCCAACGTTCTCATGGACATTCAACGATCCGGATGTGGGCGACACGCAGGGTGAGATAGACATCATCGTCTCCACGGGCTCAGGCGGGACCGGAACGGTCATCTGGGACCCAGCCCCGCAGGCCTATACGATGGAGTCCATCGTCTTCGGTGGCGGGATTAACCCGCAGCCGTGCACTTCGTACTACTTCGGCATACTGACCGCTGACAACAACGGTGCTTGGGCCGACCCCGCGGACTGGGCGGAGATCATGTTCGCCATGAACTGCCCGCCGACGGTGCCTCAGCTTGACACACCCGTCGATACCGCAGTACTCCAGCCTTCTGCCACTCAGATGGTGACATGGTTCGCCTCAACGGATTCGGACGGCGACACGCCGACATACACAGTGCAGGTCGATGACGACGCTGGCATGTCAGCCCCGTTCGTCCTTGAGGAGACGACCACTGGACTGACGTCATCCGCCTTTGACACGAACGGGCTCGGATGCTTCTACTGGCGCGTCAACGCGACGGACGGCTACGAGTCATCCGCCTGGAGTGACCCCTTCAGCTTCTGCGCGAACAACGCACCCGGTATGCCTGATAGCCTGGCGGTCGATGGCCATACAGCAGCACCCGAAATCACTCACATTCTCGTTGCTGAGCCAACTCTGAGCTGGAACTTCGTGGATCCCGACGCGGGAGACACGCAGACCGCCTACGAGCTCGAGGTCCGGGACGCACCCAGCGGAGGGGGCACACTGATGTGGTCCTACACCGGCACGACGGCGATGACCGTCGCCTACAACGTGGACAGCGCCGCAACAGCGCTTGACCTTGCGACGCCCTACTACTTCAGCGTTCGCGGGATGGACGCCTACGAGTACGGCGGATGGGCGGAGATCATGTTCGAGCTGAACGGACCGCCTCCAGCGCCTACACTGACGACTCCAACGGACGCAGCGACGGATGTCGCACTCACCCCTGACCTGACATGGGCATCGGGCGGTGCGGACCCGAACGGCGACACGGTCACCTATGCATGGTTCGTCGACACGGACGCCACGCCTGCATTCCCATTCGAGGAAAACGGCACTACGTCGGACACGACGGTAACAATGACCGTAACACTCGCAGGCTCCACGCTCTACTACTGGTATGTCTGCGCTGACGACGGTTTGGAGCAGACCTGCTCGGCAGTCTGGTCGTTCACGACCCTTGTCGCGAACGCTCCTCCAACAGCTAATGCAGGAGCCGATCAGTCCGTGGTTGAAGGCACCACAGTCACTCTGACCGGAACGGGAACTGACACGGACGGAACGATAGCGCTCTATGAGTGGGACTTCACAAGCGATGGAACGTGGGACTACACGGACGCGACCTCCGGCACGAC
>JBDGYW010000730.1:0-3793 GCA_039588935.1 Gemmatimonadota bacterium
TCACCGGCATTCGGCACACCCCAGGGCGCTCGATTGTGGTTCTTGCCGTCTGAGTGCGAACATGGTAGATGAGAACGCGCGGATGTGCAGGTGGGTTGGCCTTGAGAAAACTCGACGCTCCCTTAACATCCGTTGGACGCGAAAAGCTGCCGCCACTTGGTAGACGAGGACAGGCCGGACTGGATCGCGGCTTCCGGCGCCCGTCGGCGGACAAACCCTACGTGAAGGACACAGCCATGAAGAACCTCCAACATCATCGCTCTCTTGCGTTTGCGTTTCTGTCTGCGTTCACGCTCGTGGTGCTGAACGGCTGTAGTAGTGGTCCCAAATGGACCGAGACCGAGTCGGGAATATTCAGAACCGCAACCAACCGGGGTGGCCAAACCCTTGGGTACGTCACGACATCAGGCATCAGCCTGCTCACGGTCGACAGGTTCGCCTTCAAGGACCTGAACCAGAACGGAACTCTGGACACGTATGAAGATTGGCGCCTCTCCGCCGAAGAGCGGGCACAGGACCTGGCTTCAAAGATGTCTGTGGAGCAGATCGCCGGCCTCATGCTCTACAGCGCCCACCAGGCCATTCCGTCAGCACGTGGACGGTTTGGCGCCGCGACGTATGACGGCCAGCCGTATGCCGAGAGTGGTGCGAACGCCTGGGATCTATCCGACGCGCAGAAGGACTTTCTGACGAACGATGATCTGAGGCACGTACTGATCACGTCTGTGGAAAGTCCCGAGGTGGCGGCGCGCTGGAACAACAACGTTCAGGCGTTGGTGGAGGGCATCGGGCTCGGGATTCCGGCCAACAACAGCTCGGACCCGCGCCACCGCACTCGGGCCGATGCCGAATACAATGCCGGGGCCGGAGGGGATATCTCCATGTGGCCCGGCTCGATCGGGCTCACTGCGACGTTCGACCCGAACATCGTGCGGCAGTTCGGCGACATCGCGTCGAAGGAATACCGTGCGCTCGGCATCGCGACGGCCCTCTCTCCACAGATCGATCTATCCACCGACCCCCGCTGGTACCGTTTTGGCGGCACATTCGGGGAAGATCCGGCCCTTGCCACAGATATGGCTCGCGCGTACGTGGACGGATTTCAGACCTCCGCAGGTGACGCGGAGATCGCAGGTGGCTGGGGCTATGAGAGTGTGAACGCCATGGTCAAACACTGGCCGGGTGGGGGATCGGGTGAAGCCGGACGTGACGCACACTACGGCTTCGGAAAATACGCAGTCTATCCCGGCAACAACTTCGATACCCACCTGCTGCCGTTCACGGAGGGAGCGTTCAAGCTGGAGGGCGAGACGGGCATGGCGACAGCAGTCATGCCGTACTACACCATCTCCTTCGATCAGGACACGGTGCACGGTGAAAACGTGGGCAACGCCTATAGCACATACATGATCACGGATTTGCTTCGCGGGACGTATGGGTTCGACGGCGTAGTCTGCACCGATTGGGGTGTGACGCGCGATCACACGGGTATGGATAGGTTTGGCGCCACGCCCTGGGGTGTGGAAGGCCTGTCTGAGGCCGAGCGGCACTACAAGATGCTGATGGCGGGCGGCGATCAGTTCGGCGGCAACAACGACGCCGGCCCGGTGGTCGAAGCCTACCAGATGGGCGCTGAGGAGCATAGCGAAGAGTTCATGCGCGCGCGTTTCGAGGAATCCGCAGTACGCTGGCTGAAGAACATCTTCCGCACCGGCCTGTTCGAGAATCCCTACCTGGACGTGGAAGAGACCGCGACCACCGTTGGTAAGCCCGAATACGTGACCGCCGGGTTTGACGCGCAACTCAAGTCTCTGGTGCTACTGAAGAACCAGGACAACGTCTTGCCGTTGGAACAAAATGCCACTGTATACGTGCCTCAGCGCTACGTGCCTGAGAGCCGGAGTTTCCGCGGAACAGTCCCGGCCCGGACCGAGGAGCCGCTCAACCTGGAGATCGCGAGCAGATATTTCGCCGTGACCGACGATCCGGGTGCGGCGGATGTGGCCATCGTCGTCATCAACAGCCCCGAGTCCAGCGTGGGATATGACGCAGCCGACGTGGAAGCGGGCGGCAACGGGTACGTACCTATCAGCCTTCAGTACGGCACGTACACGGCCACGCACGCACGCGCCACGAGTTTAGCCGGCGGGGATCCGCTGGAGGATTTCACGAACCGTTCGTTCCGGGGCAAAACGGTCACCGCCTCGAATGTGACCGACCTGCAAGCCGTCCTCGATACCCGCGAGAGGATGGACGGGAAACCGGTCATTGTAGTCCTCAACATGTCGAAGCCGACGGTGGTGTCGGAACTCGAGCCGAGTGCCAACGCGATCATAGTCAGCTTTGGCGTGCAGGACCAGGCGATCTTCGACATCCTGACCGGCGCAGCCGAGCCTTCGGGCCTCCTGCCGTTGCAGATGCCCGCCAACATGCAGACCGTCGAGGAGCAATACGAAGACGTGCCGCACGACATGCAGCCCCACGTCGATACCGAGGGCAACGCCTACGACTTTGCGTTCGGACTCAACTGGGCGGGCATCATTGAAGACACCCGGACGGAAGCCTACGGGAGACGGTGATCAGCGCCGGAACGCGGTCAGTGGCTCGGAAGTGGCTTGCAGTTACACCACTGGTCGCAGCCCTTCTCGGGTCGACGGGATGCGCACCGCCCTTCGAAGGGTACACTACTCGCGGTGACCAGATCATCGACCGGGCAACAGGAGAACCTGTCCACCTTATCGGATTCGGGTTGGGAGGCTGGCTGCTGCCCGAGGGCTACATGTGGGGAATTCGCACGCTCGATCGGCCGTGGCAGTTCGAGGAGGCGATCGAGGATCTGATCGGATCGTCCGACGCAGCCGAGTTCTGGCGTCGATACCACGACAACTACGTGACCGAGCAGGACTTCCAGGCTATGGCGGCAATGGGAGTGAATTCCATTCGTCCGGCGCTGCTTGCCTCGAAGCTGATGCCGAGGGAGCAGCCGGAATCCCAACCCTACACATTCTCCGACGAGGGCTTCCGGTTTCTGGATTCGCTCGTCACCTGGAGTACCCGTCACCGTATGGGCCTCATCTGGGACTTGCACGGTGCGCCAGGTGCACAGAATGCCGAGAATATCGCCGACAGCGACGGCGAAGCCCGGCTCTGGACCGAACCGGACATCTACTGGCCACGCATGCATGCCCTGTGGCGCCGGATTGCCGAGCGGTACGTAGGTAATCCGTACATCATCGGGTACGACCTGCTCAACGAACCGCTGCTGCGGCGTTACGAGGGTATAGACGAGGCGGACCTTCGCACGCTGTACGTGCAGCTGACAGCGACTTTGCGGGAGGTCGATCCGAACGGGATCATCTTCATCGAGGGAGACAATTGGGCTCAGAACTTCCGGATGCTCGAGCCGATCGACTGGGACCCACACCTAGTGCTTGCATTTCATTCCTATCCACCCACGGCATCTGCCCGTGGGCTCGCACGGTGGGACAGCCTGCGGACCCGTTACGATCTGCCGCTCTGGCATGGGGAGACGGGTGAAGTGGGTGCGCCGTTCGATCGCAACCGCGAGTCGACCACGTTCCTGCGGTCGGCAAACGTGGGGTGGAGCTGGTGGACCCACAAGAAGATTGCCCGTGAGACGCAGCCTTGGCACTGTCCGCGCGCGCCAGTCCGCAAAACCTCGTCGGCAGCGCCCTGGCGATTCAGAACAGCATTGGCTTTTTCATTTCAGTGATTTCGATCACCATCGCCTCGGCGAGTCTGGCGTCCCTTGGTGCGCATACCAGCTGGATTT
>JBDGYW010000731.1:0-6232 GCA_039588935.1 Gemmatimonadota bacterium
GTCTTGTTCCGCGCCAAACAGACCATGGGCACGCTCTGCCGCTGGCACGCCAGGCCCATCCAGACGTCGGCCATGTTGGGCACCTCAAAAGTCCTCCATGTGAGTTTCACGGCCGACGCGTGGTAGCCCAAGACGCCGGTGCCGAGCAGATGCACCGATCGATCGTTTCCGAGACGGCCACGCCAATGGATGAGCTTGCGACCATGGTAATAGGACGGACCCATCGGGTCGTTCAGCAGGATACCGTGCATGCCCACTGCCGCTTTTCGATCGTATCGCTCGATGGCCAGCACGAGCTCCAGGGCATAGTCCGCAGGGTAGACCAAATCGTCGTCGCAGGTCAGTTGGTACCCGCGAGCTGACGCACACCAAAAAAACTTGCCCGCGTCGCCATGGTCACCGTGCTTCTGGCTGCGCGCGACGATGATGCGCTCATGGTCCAGGAAGTCGGGCACCTTGCTATACCCGTTCAGAAACACCCTCACCACGTCTACCTGCGGCAGCAACGACCCGACCACGAGCTTGAGGCTGTCCTGGCGCGAGGGGATCGAGGCCAACGAGGCCTCGATGGGCTCCGTGGTGACGAGCCGAGCATGTCGGCCAGGGCCATCGCGATAGCGCGTAGCCGTGATGGGCTGCTCTTTGCGGAAGCTGCCATGCATGACTGAGCGACCCAACACGTGCACCGTCAGTGACTCGTGCACGCGATAGAGACGGTGCCCTGCAGCGTGCAGGGTCTTACTGAACGCTGCCCAAACCCCTGACGAAATGTTGGGGTCGCGCCAGCGGCCCTCAGCTGGCTTGGGGATGCTGTACTTCATCCGTTTGAAAGCAGCGTGGCTGCACAGCATGACCCCATCCGCCCACTGCGACTGCCACAATCGCTTGGTGGCCTTCTTGGGCTGAAACCCCGTCCAACACGGCACGGTGTCGCGATATCTCTCGGCTTGCAGTGTGACCACTGTCCGCTTCGGATCGACCACCTCGTTCCAAGCTCGCAGCGCGTGACCGAAGAAGCCACGACAGATCCGGCTGTCGTCGGGCAGAAACGCGAACAGCGTATTCGGCGGCGCTTTTTGGAACTGCTGAAGCACCTCAGTGTAGACTGCCCACAGGCCTTTCTTCCCATGCGGCTTGGCAAACCTCGTCCATTGCCAGCCGCGCCTCTTCGCCAGCTTGGCAGACTTCGACATGTCGGCCAAGCTGCCATCATCATAGACGTGGACCTTGACCCAGTCGCGCTGGTCGCGCGCTACATCACACAACAGGTCGTACAGTTGCTCGGGTCGCTCGTAGCCGAGTACCGTCAGCCACACCTCGAACGGCTCGAACACGTACGTCGCGGTCGCACAATACCTGCCCGTGCACACATAGCCGAGGGGGCTGAGCACATCCGCCACCGCATCGTAACTCTCGCGACCGTGCGCCTCGACAGCGACCACTGGTCGATGGGCAGCGATTGTCCGACGACCGCTCGCCAGCGCCTCGACGCTGTGGGGGTGGGCGTCTACCTTGACGAGACCCACCTGCTCCTCGTCGCCTAGTTGGCTCTCGATGACGTCGTCGAGGCTACAAGCCGCATACTCCCATCGATCGACGACCACCTTCGAGTCGTGGTGCACCGCCAAGGGGACGACGGTCACGTCGAGACCAGCGACGTTGCGCCGCAAGATCTTCACGTTCGGCTCGACGGGCTCGATGGCGATGACACGGCTAGACGGACAAGCTTCAGAGAACACCACCGCGTGGTTACCCACGTGAGCACCGACGTCCACGTACACCCCACCGATCTTGGCCTTGACGATGCGTTCGAGCAGCTCGTGCTCATAGAAGCGTCTTGACTGCGCGACCGCTTTGGCGATATGCCGACCGGCCGGATAAGCCACCTCCGCCACAAAACCGCTCGGCAAGCTCGGCTTGAGCACCACCGACTTGAACACCTTCGGGGGGCGACGGAGCGCGGGCGCCGGCTTCTTCTTGGGTGGCGGTCTAGGCTCAGCGCCTCTGCGACGCTTTGGTTGCGGCGTCAGCACCGGCGGAGCCGGGGCCCAAGGGGGCGGGACGACGAGATCGTTGGGATGTACGGCAAGAGCTTGCCGCTTCGCAGCTCGCACCGGAGGCACCTGATCGGTAACATCGTCCGGCCACTCATCGTCCATTGGCGGGCGGCGTTTAGCCATCTCACCCCTCCCGACGATCTGCGTCCACCTGCGCGATGAGCTCCCTCATGCGCTTGCCGACCTGCTTGGCGCTAAACGGCTCCAGATCCATCCCCCGCGCGCGCCGACCCGCCAGCACGTCTTCGTAAGCGCGCTGCAGCGCTGCCACGGCGTCATCGAGCTCGTAGTCGAGATACATCGACTCGGGTCCCCAGTTGTACCAACCGTGGCACGTGATCTCGCCCGCCGGGGGTACCATGGCATCGTGCTCACCGGCAAAATCCTGCGGACCCCCTGATGGCGTGTAGACCATGAGGTTGCCAGCGAGCTTGGCGTCGAACGCGGGCATATCGAACCCCTCGCCCCGGCTCAGCGAGACGTACACGTCGCCGATGCGGTGCAGCTCTAGCAACTGCTTCGCTGAGATGTACTTTTTGGTGAGCTGGACCGACCGGTTGATGTTGTGCAGCGTCCAACCGTTGGCCCGCACTGTCTCGTCCTCCATCCAATCGTGCACGGACCTCTCTGGCGAGGACGGATACCCCTCACAGTCTGGCGCTCGGGGGGATGTCTTGAGCTTGAGTCTGGCTTGCCCAGGACGGAACGCGCGCAGGAAAGCGCCGAGGACCTGACGCTGCTCCTTACGCGGCTCCCACTTGCCCACGTTGTAGAACGTCACCGGCCCGGCCACCCGCTGCCGGCCATCGAACTTCAACAGCGGGTCGTCGGGCATGAAGGGGACAGGCACGACCTCGACGCGCTCGACACCGGCCTCCTGCAGCATATCCGCATTGGCTTGACAGGCCACCCACGCTTGCGCCACCTGAGCCAGCGCATCCGCCTCGTACTGAGGGATTTGGGTACGCTCCCACACGGTGTACAGGATGCGCATCGCGTTGAGATATTCCATCTGCTCCGGCTCGTAGAACTGGCTCGACACCGTACGCTGCAACAACCCCTCGGTGGGCACGAGATGTTGTACGTGTACGTCGTAACGGCCGATCGTCGTCTGCAGGAGTGCCTTGAGCTCTTCCCGTAGGTCCCGCTCGGTCGCTGGTAGCAGATCCATGCGCAGCGGTCGCTTGGACCGCAGCTTGACGGGGAGCCCTGTCGCGGCCAGTGCTACCGCGCAACGCCGCACGTGCTCACAGAACCCATCGTGCTCCGTCTCCCAAGGGCCCTGGTACAGCACCCCATGCTCGTGCACGGCCGGCTCCCCGGGTTTGGCACTGCCCCACTCGCGTTTTTCTCCTGGCGCGCCCTTCCAGACCGCGAAGTCTCGCATTTGGTCGAAGACGCCCACCTAGCGTCGCCCCCGCCGGATGGTGTACACCTTGTTCTTGTCGATCGCCGCGCGCCAGTGACAATCCGGGCAGTTGAACTCCTCTGAGTCCCGCACGACACCCGCCGACACATAGACCTGACCATCGCATGCGGAGTGGAACTGGGAGCCCTTGGTCCGATCGTCGAGACCCCACCTCCTGTTCGACTGCCTGATCCGGATGATGCACAGGTCAGGCGTTTTGCGCTTCGATTCCAAGCAGAACGGGCAGAACAGCTGCAGGAACATCTCACCCGGGAACGCGGGCTCGGTCACGACCAACACGTCGCCCACGCCCTCGTGCTCCACTTCGTGCGAGTAGAGCCGACCACCCCCCTGCTCGATGGGCACGGAGGCCACCTTCCGCTCCGCGTCGGCCACGGCTCGACGTTGCTTGGCGTCGCGGTCGTGCTTCGCCAGCCACTCATCGTGCCCCGACGTCGTCGTACCCCCTTGGACCCACATGGCCAGCGGCAGCACCGGCACATCGTCCGCTTGCGCGGCCTCTGCGGCCTCTTTACGGGTCACCTCGGCTCCAGCGCCCTGAGGCTCATCCGCTCCTTCAGCCGCCTGCTCAGCATCCTGCTGTGAGCCGTCAGCTGCCTTTTCGTCGCCACCCTCGGGGGCGCCCGTCGTGTCTTCTTCAGCCATGCCCGCATCATGTCGACAAACTGAACGCAGGTCAAGAGGTCTGACCGGGCCAACCCCAAGACCGAGCCGACTGCAGCAGCCGGTCCTGCTCGGCCGCCAGCCGCTTACACTCTGCGAGGCGCTTGTCGGTGTCCTCTTCGCTGCTCTTGGTGATCGCCCAGGTAACCAGCGCCGTCACCGCCACCGTTGCCGTAGCAGCCACCGCTGCGCTGACGAACACCATCTGAAGATCCACTTTTTTGGACATGGCTCACCCGTGATAGTCGGTCACGTACTCGGTCCCCGCGAAGTCGAACACGTTGATGTCACCACCCAGCTCCATGTCGCGCGCCCATGAGTCAACGTCGAAGTAGCGTTCTGCTGTGTCGCCCAGCGCCTCGACGCCGCCCGCGGACTCGACATATTCCTCGCCGGCCTCGGCGTCGTTCATGTTGAGATAGAACTCGTCATCCGGGTTATCCGGATCCAGATCCATCTTCAGATCCCGACCAAACTGGGCGTAGTCGAAATACATGACCCGTGCCTCTTTGGACAGCTCGCTCACCCCACCGATGTTGTCGAGATAGTCGTAGGCGTAGTCCTTGGCGCTCCCCTCCATCGTGCGCACTTCATCATCGACGAGCTTGCACGCCCGGTTCCAGTCCTTCTCGCCGTACACGGCGATCAGGTAGTACATCGCCGGCAGCTCGTAATCCTCCAGGTCGTCCATTAGGTCGAACCACGCATGCAGGTTCGCTGAGCCCACCTGCATGGCCTCGAATAGCTCTCCTTCTTCACGCGTGCCGTCGATGAATTCGAGCTCGTACTCCTCGCAGCCGGTCTTCTTGTAGGCCGCGTCGTACTTCTTGTCGAACTGCTTGGGCGTGTTGAAGTAGAAACCCTGGCAGTCGTACGAGTAGGGGTTGGCGTATAGTTCCATGGCATCCTCGGAGGTACACCAGGCAACACTCGTGCCAGATGCAACCTATGTCTACATCACTCTTTCTGCGCCGTCAACTCCATCCGGGGGTAACGTTCTTTACCGTGCGTAACTTTTCTTACCTCAGGGGCTTGCGACCCCACTGGCCCACCTTCCACCGCCACTGGCTCGACGATGGCCACAGCACCCGCGAGGTGTCTACCTCGTGCAACGCAAACACCTCGTCGGGCGACGAATCGTTCAGGGCTGCCGTGAGTAACCTCGCCGCTTTCTCGGTCGCGTACATCCAACCGCGGAAGCTCCAGTTGAGCGGCTCGGCGATGCCAGCCCAGTACGCGCTCGGGTTGGGGATATTTTCTGCTTCCCAAGTGCCCCAATACCGGGCCTCTCCTCGTGCCGCCAAAAAGGGCAAGTAGCCAGGCAAAAATCGCTCCGGCTTCGAGGCGCCTGGTCCCCTCCGACCGTACATCATGGTGCCCGCACGCACCTCGGCGAACCGTGAAAACTCCACCAGATCGTAGAGCTGATCGCCCAGGCACCGGTACTGCTCTCCTGGATAGCTGGGGCACGCCAGGTACCCCGCCGTCAACCAAGGCGTCGATGAGACATCGGCCGCACTGGCCGTGGGCTCGCGCGCCGGTTGCACCATCACCTGGTACCACGGAAAGGTCACACCACCCTCGCACCCGTTTGCTTGTCGTACATGGCCAGCGCCTGCCACCGCCTACCGCGGAGAAGGGCCAACCGAAACGCTTCGACGCCAGTTTTACCGTAGAACCACCCGATGAACTGTGGCGAATACGGCGTACAGAACAGCCACAGGCAGAAATACTTCGCCACGAACATGTCTGCCTCGCCGCGATAGCCGTGCTTGTCGTAGATCCCTACCCGTGCGTCGCAAAACCCGTACAGCTGCTCGTAGCCGCCACCGACCATCGCCTGCTTGACCTGACCGAGCTTTTGTGGACTGTCAGGCCAAAACCATCCTTCGTTCCAGCCGCGCCCCCAGCGATCGGTCGACGGCATACTCCTGACGTCGTACCAAGCCATGGCTCAACCGAGGCCGAAGCGTTTGAGGTAGCCCAGCTGGTAGGCCACAGCTGCCAAGCCGGCAACCATGACACCGCCAGCCATCCAGTACCACGTGGGGATCCCCTCTTCCATGGCACCGGGCAAGTAGGC
>JBDGYW010000732.1:0-3781 GCA_039588935.1 Gemmatimonadota bacterium
CGACACCCGACTCGCTCATGTGGCGTCCGACCAAGATGGTGAACGGGGAGGTCGTCCGGGTCTGAAATTATTTTCCCACTTTGAGTCAACTTTTTGGTTGTTGTTGTGACTAGGCAGTACGAGCAACAAATCAACCGACAGGGAGAACAGAATGAGTGCAGTGAAATACATGACAGGCAAGACGGCCGAACTGGCCCTGAATGTTGTCGTTGGCGTAATCGCCAAACTGAACAACGTCAAGCTGGTGTGGCACGACGGGACGGCAATCGACGCTGACATTTTCAAGCGTGTGATTCGCGTTCCGCGAGTCGCCTGTGCGTCCATGCTTTCCCATGAGTCCTTGATGTTGATGCGCGGTGGCGTGTATCACGAAGCAGGGCACATCCGCTTCACCAAACTTTCCAAAGCAATGTGGCCGAAAGGCGCATTGATGGAGATTTGGAATGGTGTCGAGGACAGATGGATGGAGCGCGAGATGCGCAATGCATTCCCCGGTGCGAATATGGTTCTGCCGTGGATGTCCCGTCACTACAATCAGAAAATCTGCAAGCAGATTACCGTGGACAAGGTCGATGCGCCTTTGTGGGAAGCCTTGTGTGCAATGGGTTTCATGGGCGACGGCATCGTTCCTGCATGGCGTTTGACGCCCAAGGCCCAGCTTTACTACGACGCGGGCTACGAGACTTTCATCAAGTGGAAGCAGTGCAAGTCGTCCAAGGGTACAGTCAAGGTCGCACAGGAACTGTACGACATTCTCAAGCAGGTCAACGACCAGTGCAAGGCCGATGCGCCACAGGACAGCCGTGGCAAACCACAGAACAGTGAAGGCGAAGGCGAGCCACAGCAGGGTCAGTCCGGTGGTGGCGAAGGCCAGCAGGGCGAGAATGGCGAAGGCCAGTCCGGCGGACAGGAAGGCGACGACCAGCCCCAGCAGGGTGGCGCAAAGGATTTCGACGACTACGAGAACGAGAATGGCAAGGGCCAGTCTGGTGGCGGCGAGTCCGGCGAAGGCGACGAATCCGAGGAAGGTCAGAAAGGCGGTTCTAAGGGTCAGCAGGGCAAGGGTGACACCGAGTCCGGGTCTGGTGACGAGGGCGCGTCTGAGGGCGAGTCTGGGTCTGAGAAGGGCAATGGCGGCGAGGCCGGAGATGGCAAGGCTGACGACGGCGAGCCACAGGAAGGCGCAGGCAAGCCCGGCGACAGCGGCACGTATCAGCCCGACACCAGTGGCACAGAGGACAAGTCCGGTGGCCACAACGAAGGTGACCTTGGCGAGCGCGAGTGGGAAGACATCGCGGCGCAGGAAATGAAGGGCGGTCGTGACATCAAGGAAATGGTCAACGACGAACTGGCTGACAAGCTGTCGGAAATGGCCCGTGGACATGGCGTGTACAAGGCCCGCCGTGACTTGGACGAACACCAGTTTCCGAAGGGCAACAAGACTGCTTACGAGCGGGAGCGCAAAGCCATTAGCAGTTCAGTGATGGTTCTGACGCGGGCACTTGACCAGAGTCTGCGGATTCTGAGCAAGAAGCGCAAGAACCGTGGATTGCGGAACGGCACGTTCGACAGTCGCCGACTGGTACAGGCGGCAACGGGCTTGAGCAAGAGCGTGTTCTACAAGGAGTCCAAGGGCATCACGCTGGACACAGTGGTCGAAATCGTTATCGACGAGTCGGGTTCGATGAGCAACATGCACGAAGTCCGTCGGATGGCTATCGCAATCGGCGAAGCCCTGACCAAGATTGGCGTGGAGTTCGAGATTGTCGGTACGACCACGAAGCACTGGAGCGGCCACAGGGCGCTGAGTAAGATGGACGGGTTCGACCGTACCAATCCTATCATCTATCGCCACTACAAAGTTTTCGGCGAGCAGTGGCAGGCAGTGGCGAAGCGCACGACCGCAATGTGCGCCAGTCAGCACAACGTCGATGGCGAGGCCATCGAATACTGCGCCTATCGTCTGGCACAGCGCAAGGAAAAGCGCAAGGTGATTTTCAGCATCTGTGACGGCGAGCCGTACGCTGGACATGGCAACAGCCACGTCATGGCGCGGAACTTGCGCGAAGTGTGCAAGAAGGTGCGTGAGGCAGGAATCGAGGTGTATGGGTTCGGCATCGGTGAGATGGGGCCGAAGGCATACTACGGTGCAGAACACTTCATCTACCTTGAGGACAGCGATTCACTTGGGCCGGAATTCGTACGCCAGTTCGCGAGCATCGTGACGGGCGGCCGGGTCAAGATTGGCCAGCGGAGTTAACTTTTCCGAAAGGCGTGTGACTAAGGCAAGAGCAATTGGCAACTAACAAGGCAAACAAATGAACAAGAACAACAAAATCGGACATGTGAGAAAGGGCACGAGCGACAAGGTCTATATCGTGTCAATCGTGGACAATGGCGACGGGACGTACAACGCCGTGGGGCGTTACGGCCGCAACCAAGGGAACATCAAGGAAGCCATACTGGCAACCCGAACATCCCGGATGGGCGCGGAGAGCGCGGCGAATGCACAGATACGCAAGAAGTTCGGCAAGAGCCGTGACCCGTATATTGACATTGATGGGCCGGAGTATCGTCACAGCCTGACACGCAACGATGCGTGGCTGAAGCGGTGGCTTGAGCCGGAGGAAAACACGGTCACGCCAAAGAAGGTCGTCACGATTCCACAGGTCGCAGACCCGGAACCCGCTACGCGGCCCGGCTCGAAGATGGCCGGACATCCGTCCGTCCAGAAGAAGCGCAAGGAAAGCGAGGCGAAGCGCCGGGCTGGCACGACGCTGGAACTGGTCTGTGTGGACAACATCGGCCACGAGATATCGTTCAGCGTGGGCGTGGAGTATCTGGCCAAGGTCACCAAAGACCCGGACTTCTACGAGGTCATCGACAAGTTCGGTGACACGCACACCATGTACGCGGAACGATTCGTGACAGAGGCAGAGGCTAAGAATCGGGGGCTGTTGAACGAAGCACTCGCATAACAATCTGACCCCGACGACTGTCAACAGCCATGCTTGAAACCCTCACGGGAAGAAAGTCCAGTCCGAGGGGTCTTTCCCTCAGCCGCGAAAATAATCGCGGCTTTGGCGTATAATGCAAATGGAGGTATAACCATGACATTTGCGCGATACAAGGGTGGAGGTGGCGAAGGCCAATTCACCAAGGGCAAGACGTACATCGTCAAACCCGCCGGGTCTGATGCTGTCAACGTCAACGACGTTGGAATCTGGGACGACCAGCTAGACCTACACACGATAGACCCCGACGCAGAACATCGCTTCGAGTTCTGTGAGAGCGCCTATGGCGTATTCCTGAAGGACTGTATGGGCTACGAGTCTGGCGACGTGATTGTCGTTGACGACGTATCCATAGACCTGACCATGTTCAGCATCGAAACCCCGGAGGGTGCGCGGATGATTCAGGCGCATCTGATTGAACTGGTGGACTGGCGAACCCTGAAGCCCGGCGTTGAGTTGCTGGACTTGGAAACCCGGTGCTGGGAGCGCGTCGAGCGCGTGGACGAGTCGATGTGGGTACAGGTCGATGGATGTGACGAGCTTCGGTCGCTGGTGAACTACAGGTTTGCTGTGACAGATGGCGAGGTGGACAGGGTACGAACAGCCCGGTGTATCAATGCGGCCGGGCTGACTACTCTCGTGGAAGGGAACTCGTATCGCGTCTGCCGGGAGGGCAACGGTACTGTCTTAGTAGAGACAGACGATGGACAGCAGACATTTGACATCGCCCGTTTTGAATTCGTCTGATTTTTTTTTGACGGGAACAG
>JBDGYW010000733.1:0-4127 GCA_039588935.1 Gemmatimonadota bacterium
CGTGCCCAGGTCAAACAGGTTCGCCGCAAGCACGATTTCCGTCCTCATCCGACCAAGGAGAAGCAACTGCGAGCGATCCACTCTGAATTCGTCTTGGAGATGAAAGAGAAGATGCAGCGCGAAGAGTCCCGAGAGAAGTACAAGCTACGCAGACAGACGGTGGAGCCCGTGTTTGGGACGACCAAGAAATGGATGGGTTTCACGCAGTTCCTTCTTCGAGGTCATGAGAAGGTGAACGGCGAATGGCAGCTCGTGGCTCTGGCGTACAACTTCAAACGTCTGTGGCGGATGCTGTGTGTGCAACATGCGGTGACATGAGCGAAAACCCGAGGTCTGACACCGTCTGATCTGTGTACACCAAATCAAGCGTGTCGACGAGAGCCGGTTCCGGCTGACAGAGCCACAACACACGTATGCCTTCTGCAACAACCGGCACGCTCACGCAAACGCGCAGAACAGTCTCAAGTCCGACAGACTGAGACTACGCCGATGAAACCAAAGAAAAACCGCTGCAGTGTCTACCGCTTCCCTCGCGAAATCATCAGGCGCGCGCCCTTGGAGCGCGTGGAAAGCAATCTGTTAGGGCGGCCGTGCAGAGAGCACAACTCGGTATGCCGTAGTTGCGCTTGGAACATCGCATACCGCTGCCACACATTGGCACAACTCAACAGCGGTCCGGAATACACGCGCCAGTCTGGCGCGCGCCCGGTCTCTGGCGGTCACCGGAATCCTGCTGCATCTTAGCCAACTATGGCCGACGATGCCCTTGACAGGCTGAAGGAAGTCCTCGCCGACCGCTACGCCATCGAGCGGCTCTTTCGCGAGATCAGGATCACAACGAAGCAGAACCGACTACCCGGGGTGAAACCATGAGCACCCATAATCTCTCGCGGCGCCAGATGCTGCGATACCTCGGTGTATCGCCCCTGGCGATACCGTCAACCTCATCGGGTAGCGCTGCATCCATGAATGCAGCTGAACGCGGCGCTCCGACGCAGGAGAGTCAGTACGGACGCTTTCAGGACGGTCCGCGTTCCCCGCTGTTCGCGCCCGTGCCAATAGTCGGTAATGTGAGCCTCGACCGGCTCGGAACTCGGGGTGTCTCCGCCCGGATGTCGGAGTCGACTGGAAGTGCGCCCAGCGGTGAGGTCACTTCCTGGGGGATTCCCTTCTCAGTAGGCGACACAGTGTGTCTGCTTCAGGACGCACCAGTGAACGTCGGTTTTGGCCCCGTATCAAGTCGTTTTTGGGTGTTTATGCACACGACGGACGTTGCGCCTCTGGAGCCGGATGATACGGGTTTGTATCCAGCGCCCCGGCGTGGTGAAGGGCGGCTCCGGGAGCACGTCGCCGACTATGTAGCACTCCTCGAAGACGGGTCCGAGGTGAAGCTGCCCATCCGCCGCCGGCACGAGATCGGCATGTTCCAACGCGTTTGGGGGGCGAACTGTGTTGAGGCGGTTGCGCATCACAAACCGCGCCCCGTTCGCCCTCACCACGAACAGGAGTCCCGTGCGTGGGGCGGGAGTCAGACCCGCGTTTCGATGCCCGATGCGGGGCGTTGGGTGAACTGGATCTGGGCGTGGGAGAATCCCGATCCGGAGAAGCCCATTGTCGGCTTCCGGCTGGAGCCGGTTTCCGGTCCGGTTCTTTTGTCGGCGATATCGGCGGGTGATGTCGCTGCCAACCCGCTGCGGTGGGAGTCACGTCGGAAAGCGATCCTCCAGCTTCCCGAGGGCGCCGAGTTCGATCCGACGTTGGATGAGCACGGTCTCCTCCGCGTTATCCAGCTCGATCTTGGCCAGGTGATCTCCGCATCGCCCGTGCTGTTGTACCCGGATAACACATGGGCGGACAGCTACAACAACAAGCCGCCGGACAGGTCACCACGAGAGGTGCTCGTGGAATACACGGCGCATCCGGAGGCCAGGTTCTGGCTGGCCGATGGCAGGGAGATTGCCGTGGCGGATGTTGACTCCGGGGTCTTGCGTACAGTGGCGCCCGCCGCTCAGCGGGTGAAGATCCGGGTGGTGGAGCGCAGAGGAGGGAAACCGGTTCCCGCCAAACTTCACGTGCACGGAGAAGCCGGCGAGCATCTCGCACCGCTCGATCGGCACCGCGTTCCGAACACGGCCTGGTTCGAGGACTACAGTGTGGATTACTCCAACTGGGGAGGGCACTTCTGCACGTACATCCCTGGCGAGACAACGATCCGTCTGCCGGTCGGCAAGGTGTACGTGGAGGTGTCGAAGGGATTCGAGATTCGGCCGGTGCGGAAGGTTCTCGAGGTTCAGGAGGGAACTGAGGAACTCACCATTGAAATCGAACGGGTCCTGCCGTGGAGAGACAGAGGTTGGGTCTCCGCCGACACTCACGTGCATTTCCTGTCGCCCAACTCAGCGTTGATCGAAGGCTCCGGCGAGGGAGTCAATGTCGTCAATCTACTCGCCAGCCAGTGGGGCGAGTTGATGACCAATGTAGGCGATTTCGACGGGAAGCAAACTCATGGATCTGTCGAGTCGGGTGGCGATGGGGAGTACCTAGTTCGTGTGGGCACCGAGAACCGGCAGCACGTGATGGGACATATTTCACTGCTCGGATACGAAGGGGGCATCATCGTCCCGATGACTACCGGAGGCCCGGACGAGTCTGCGCTGGGAGACCCTGTTGACGTGCTTCTCACGGAGTGGGCGAGGCAGTGCAAGCAGCAGAACGGTGTCGTGGTCCTCCCGCACTACCCTATGCCACGACTGGAGAACGCCGCCTCGATCGTGCTCGGGGAGATCGATGGTGTCGAGATGACATCGTGGGGCGACCTGTACTCCGGCATCAACCCATACTCGCTGTGTGACTGGTATCGGTTCCTGAACTGCGGCTACTTCGTCGCGGCCGTTGGCGGCACCGACAAGATGAGTGCATCGACGGCAGTCGGGGCGGTTCGCACGTACGCCCGTCTGGAGGACGGTGAGCTATTGACCTACGATGCCTGGAAGGAAGCCATCAGGCGCGGACACACTTTCGTTACCTATGGTCCGCTGGTTGGTTTTTCTGTGGATGGCCGGCCTCCCGGTTCGTCGATCGAGATGACGGCAACGGGCGGCACGGTCCATGTCGAATGGGACGTGGCAAGTGTCACCGTTCCGATGTCGAAGGTCGAGCTGGTCGTGAACGGGGAGATCCGGGAGCAGAGCACAG
This sequence comes from Gemmatimonadota bacterium, assembly GCA_039588935.1. Classification (GTDB taxonomy): domain Bacteria; phylum Gemmatimonadota; class Gemmatimonadetes; order Gemmatimonadales; family GWC2-71-9; genus JBDGYW01. The sequence continues at coordinate 3,196 of JBDGYW010000733.1, forward strand.
TCGACCCTGGGAGTGATCGAGGGAGCTGGTCGGTCCGTGTCGACAAGAGTTCCTGGCTGGCACTGTTGGTGCGCGGGCACTACCCAGACCGACCAGAGATCATTACGGCGCACACTTCGCCAGTGATGATTCCGGTCGCGGGGTCCGACTTTCTCGCCGCAGCAGATGCCTTGACGATCCTGGAACAGATCGAGGGGGCGCTGGCTTACATCGACACGACGGGTACGCGGGCCGACGACCTGGTTTACAGGCGCATGCGGCTCGTGCTCGAGTCGGCACACCGCACCCTGCACAATCGCATGCACCGCGCGGGTGTTTTTCATGAGCACACGGTCGGAACGGACCATCCGGAACACCACTAGCGGATGACCGGGACCGAGCCGAGGGAGTCTCTTTTCTGAGGCTGAAGGGGTAGGGCAACAGTCGGTATTTCCATCACGCTAACTGGTAATGGGGTGCACCCATGGCTGTTTCGCAGCCTCGGTGTGCTTCGCAACTGGCATGTGGCGGTTTTGAGTCTGAGGACCTACCGCGTACTAGTCGCCCAACTGGAACCAGCGTCGAGACCTCCCAAATGTCGACAAAGGTGTCTATAGAAAGCGGCAGATTGTGACATCGATGTTCTAAAATGACGACAAATCGTGCGGTCTATCAGTGAAATGTGAACATATTGAGGCTATTTGTTGTTCAGCCGCCTAGCTCTCCAGGCGCGCGCCTTCCACCTCTCGGCCACCTGTCCCAGCTGTCCTGCTGATTTTCTGAGGCTCCGAAAATATTCTGACCAGGTCGATACGGCAGCAGGGCCTACCAGCACTTTTCCCACTGTTTATGCGCTTGTCCGGCGTGTATACGGCGTCTCGAGGGACAACGGATTAAAGGCTCGTAAACGGGGTGGTACGAGGTCTATGCTAACCGCGTCGCGCCCTTGTGAT